>JAFYWO010000092.1 GCA_017557925.1 Alphaproteobacteria bacterium
GCAACTTCAAATCACCAAGAGGTGTTGTAACCGCAGCTTCCAAGTCCAAAACTCCTTGACCATAAATAGCAGAATTTGCATAAGCTCCACTGTTATCAGCTGTTTCTAACAACAAATAAGCAATGTTCTGCGCACTCAACCAGTTATAATAACCTTTTAATAAAGCAATACTTCCACTAACAACAGGAGTTGCCTGAGATGTTCCTGACTTTGCCGCCATACCATCTTCCGTTGCTATAGTAGAATTAACACCAACACCGGGAGCGGCTAAACAATAAGCGCTTGCATCACCGCAACGATTAGCAAAATCAGCAATCGTTCCCTTTGGAGCATTTTTAGATGTTTTATTAGAATCAATAGCCGTAACCGCAACAAATGGAGCTTCCAGTTCATTAGGACCTGCATAAGCATACGATGTATCTATCTCACCTTTTTCATTTTTAAATGCTAAGTTAGACAAATCAAGTGTAGGCAATCCAATATATAAAGAAGGTTGACTTGCACCTGCATTACCGGTTGACTCAACCCAAACCGCACCATTCTTAGCAGTATAAGCATAAGCTTTAAGAACATCATCGTGTTTTCCGTCAAATATATTTACTTTATCGCTTTCTATATCTGGCATCTTTAATGATGTTCCATTCTCATCTTGGTCTACGCCCCAGCTGTTATTTATTACTTGAACACCTTCATCAATCATATATTTAGTGCCGGAAAAAACTTCCGTTTCCGTATCCCAACTGACAACAACTAATTTTGCATTTTCAAAAGCAACACCATGCATATTTTCATCATCTTTATTTGCAGCTATAATACCTGCAACGTGTGTTCCGTGATTTATATAACCGGCTTTACTTGCCGCATTAAAAAATTCATCCAAAGACAATGTCCCAATACCGGGAGAATATTTTCCATCAGCATTCATTACCACAAAATCAGAAAATTCAACATCTGTCCCAAATTCTGCATTACACGCTTCCAAATAATCTTGTAATTGTTCTCTTGTCAATGCAACATTAGAACCTTTATCCCAAGTTTCATCAGAATAATAAATAATCGGATAATACAAATTGTTTTTCTTGTATATATAATACTCAACATTACCGGCATCAAAAGCATAAAGGTCCGCATCGGAATTATATTTATTTGCATCATAGCCGGAAATAATTTTCCCGCTAAGCCCCTCATTAGCATAAACACCGGTATCAAAAACACCAACCTTTACCATACTCAAAGGCTTATCATCTGCCGCCCTATGAGAAACAAGATTACCATCACTGTCTTTCGTATACATAAAAGAATAAGCTTTTGATGCGTTTATATTGCCCAAAAAGTTACCTACATTATATTCTTTTACATCAGAAAAAGTTTCAGGACTTACCGAACCTTCAACCGGTTTATTGGGAGTACCACTACCGCCTGACGAACTTCCTCCTGATGAACTTCCGCCTTTTGAGCCACCGCCCCCGCCACCACCAGCGCTGGCAAGTGCAACTACGCCACCGGCAACACCGACAACGACTCCACCCGTTAACAGATTATATGAAGCATTATCATCATCTTCTCTAAATCTGGAGTTCTTTTTATCTGCAACTATTTTTCTGTCTTTAACAACTTGTTTATTTTTTTTAGCACTTTCAACACAATTTGCTTTTGTATCAGCCCCCATTTCTTTCAAAAGTGCTTGAGCATTTTTATCTTTTTGTCTTAATGCCAAACAATAAGCCGTATCTCCGTTTTTATCAACAGTATCAATAGCACCGTCATAACGTTTAATAAGTCTTAAATAATTCACATTACCATCTTTAGCTTGTTTATAAACCTCTTTTGCACTAACAGATGCATTAGCATTATTTACCAAAAAACCACTACAAAGACAAGTCATTAAAAACAAACAACTTCTAAAACCTAAACGCATAAAAACCTCCTACGTTTTAAACACTTTGGAGCATTCTATCCAAAAAAATTAAAAAAACCTTTAACAATCAGAAATTTCTCTCCAAATACTCAATAATATCAATATCAGCCTCAGGATATTCGTAATTTCTTAGCTCCGAAACTTTAACCCAAACCAATTTTTGATGCACATTAGATTTCAAATTTTTAACATCTTTAATTTTTGCTTTATGCACATTCAACACAAAACTTCCGTGCTGATATTCTTTTTTTACTTCCAATAAAAACTCATGAACTTCAACATCTACATCAAGTTCTTCTTTTATTTCACGTTTTATACATTCTTCAATGGTTTCGCCTTTTTCACACTTACCGCCGGGAAACTCCCAAAGTCCGGCCAAGTCTTTTCCTTCCGGTCTTTGTCCTATTAAAATTTCTTGCCTATCATTTACAATAATTGCAGTTCCTACTATTTTCATTTTTTCACCTCAAATTAAACAAATATTAAACATTTATACTAAAATATTATAAGAAATAACAAAAAAAGGAAAAATAATGTTCAATTTTTTCAACAGAAAAGTTTTTAATTCAGGTTACTTACCGGAACACGAAGGACACGAAGTTTTCTTCCAAGAAGTTGGAAACAAAGACGGAGAAATTGTGCTTCATTTTCACGGAGGTCCCGGTGGTCGTTCTTCTATAAATCAAGCCAAAAATTACAATCTCAAAAAACAACGTGTAATTTTGTTTGACCAAAGAGGAACCGGCCTATCCAAAACAAACGACCTGACCAATTTAAATGACACCGGACGTTTAGTAAAAGATGCTAAACGTTTGCTTGATTATTTGGGTATAGACACCCCTATTTCTGTTGGAGGAGGTTCTTGGGGCACAACACTTGCATTATTATTTGCCATCAAGTATCCGAAACTTGTAAAAAACATTTATCTGTATTCTGTATTTTTAGCAAGACGTGAAGATATGGAATATATGCTAAAACATACCGGTCTTTTTTATCCTGATATGTTAGAAGAAATA
>JAFYWO010000093.1 GCA_017557925.1 Alphaproteobacteria bacterium
AAAACAAAAAAAATCCTCTATACTTTTTGAGTATAGAGGATAATAAAAAGATTGATAAAGTTTTATTTCACCTGAAACAAACATTTACTCAACAACGACACTTGCGATTCACTAGGAAGTCCCATCATAATATCCAACAAATCAATAACAAGCATGTTCATACTTCTCTCATCATCTTTTTCCGTGTCATAAAAACTGTGTTTTCTAACATAAGAAATGTAACGCAACAAGATTTCAGAAGCAATCTTCGGCTCAAGATACGTTTTCAAAAATGGTCGTAGCACAATCTGATAATCTTCAACGCTCAAATTACAACTTCCCTTCATTTCCCTTAAGGCAATACGGATAAATGCAACCTGAAGTTTGGGAATAAGCGGTTCTTGATGATAACTTTTAATCAACCAACAACCTGCCGTAATAACACTTGAGATAAAACCATTGTAAAGCAAAAACTCTCCGATTTTTTTAGAAATGTCATCTGCTCCCAATACGTCCAAAACCTCATCATAATAAACCGGATGAACATCTTCATCATTAAACAGCTGATCTAGTTTGAATTGAGCAACTTGAGGAGAATACTTACATAATATAGCAAACATATATGGAGTAACAATGCTGTTACTCTTTCTTATCTCCTCCAAAAACATCTCAGCAACAGCTTTAAGAGCATTTAAAACCTTTACGTCTTTTGCTTCACTTTGCAACTTAATAAAGTTTTCATACAACTCATAAGTCCACCGCAGTCTAAAAGGAGCAAACTCCTCTCTTTCTAACGCTTTCAACAGATACCTGCCATTTTTTTCCTCAAAACAACAAGTCACTGTAGCAAAATCAGAAACCAAGCTTAAAAGAGCTTTAAGCAACGTATCCTCAGATAAAAACAAAAACTCTTTTTCATCACCAAAGACTTCTTTTAGCAAATCTCCTTCTTCAGAAAACATAATTTTTGCTTTTTTACCGGCAAATGAAACCTCGTTTACAAACAAAGTTCCTTCCAAAATCTGTTCAGCAATACCTAAATGATATACCTTACTCGTTTCTAGCAATTCACTTTTGTAGCTCATAACACAAAAATTTAATATAAATAAAAATAAAAAATAAATCTCAGCCTCAAAAGTAGACTAAACAATTTATTTTGTCAATAAAAAACTCTTTACTTCTGCAAAAACTAACTTATACTAAAATATATTGAGACAGCCCAAATCTCAATAAGGACTTGACAATCCTAAACTTCATGGGCCGACATAAAACTTTCTATCTATAGAAAGTCTATGTGGTAGTGGGCATTTACCTAAAGGGTGGATGCCACTTGAATAGTCACACAATAAAGTGGGCTACACCTCATGAAGTTTGTAGTTGTCAACATCCACCAACCTTTAATTATTTTTTTTGGGCTGAAGGAGATATCACTTCATGAGTCTTATTTGTTCCTTTTTCGGCCATCGTGATACACCACTTTCATCAGAAATAGAATTACGCTTAGAAAATACTATCAAAAATCTTATTTCTCAAGGAGTATACGAGTTTTGGTGTGGCAACGAAGGAACATTTGATACCCTAACACGAATGATAATGATTCGCCTAAAAAAAGACATCCCATACCTAAACTTATGTTTTGTTTCCGCCTATAATCCCGATAATTTTCCACCATTAAAAAGAAAAACTTTAGAAGAAAATTTTGAAATCATCTATTCTATAGAAATTGCTGACGGTCACCCCAAATTTGCCATCACCCGCCGAAACAAATATATGATAAACAACTCTGATATTATTGTCTGCTATATAACAGATGAAAAAGGCGGAGCATACAACGCAGTAAAACTTGCTCAAAAACAAAATAAAGAAATCATCAACATAGCCCTCTAACTACCATACACCTTGTTTTTAACTGTTTAAAATATACACACCCCTATTTTGCGCATCTTTACTTCTAAATAAAATCACTCTATCATTACAAGAAAACAACCGGAGGATTAAACGTGAAAAAAATAACAGTTAACTCAATTATCTCATTGTTATTTGGCTTAATTATCTTTTTGCTTGGCATTATCTTACAAAAACTGGACAACACTATTGAAATTTCCACAATTTCAGCCTCCGCTCTATGTTTAAGTTTTATTACTTACCTTATACTGCAACCTTTTTATCTGGAAAAAATAAAATATTATTTTAATGAAATAGACTGGGCTGAATGTATCGTTAATTTTTATCAATCAATTCCCGTAATATATCGTAAATCTTTTTGGCTGACTTTTTTATTCGTAAATATTGCATTTTTATTCCATACTATCCATTTTATGTGGGGAGCATTTGATTGGGAAGCCATACGTTTTAATGTAAACACCCAAAATGCCATAAATCAGGGACGTTTCAGCGCTTACGCTCTTCAAAATCTTCTTTTTGACGGCAAAATACTTCCTGTCATCAACAACCTATGGTCTTTTATCGGACTTAGTTTGGGCGGAATACTTCTCGCATACTATTGGGAACTCCCCAAAAAAGTTTCCACTTACACTGTAACCGCTTTATTTTTTGCCATAACACCTTACACACTCGGTTGGTTGTACCATACCCAAAATACATTGGGTAATTTATGGTTGCCCGCATTTATTTTAACCTCACTAATAATAAGCCAAAAAGCCACTAATTCCCTAAATAAGAGCTATTTACAAAATCTTATTGCCATTACATTGTTAATAATAACATTAGGCACTTATTTTGCATCAATCAATTTCATAGGTGTGGTTATTTTAGGCAAAATATTCCTATCAGTTGCTACCCAAAACTTAACCGTAAAAGACGTCGCCACCAGACAATTACAAGGTCTTGCAAACCTGACAGCCTCAATTTTAATTTATACATTCATAATAATTTTGCTTAAATACGATTCTTCATTGCAAACACATATAAACATAACACCCCCTACAAGCTTTGCACATTTCAGTTTGTTGTTCAGTTCAATGCTTAAACAGTTTGTTACTCCGTATCCGTTCATAGATATAACTTATAAAACACTAACCTTATTATTGGCACTTGTCACAATTTTTACAACAATTAACAAAGCAAACAATCCCAAATCTGCCCTAACCTGTTTATTGTTACTGCCTTTGATACTTATATCTTCAAGGATAACTTGTCTGTTTACTTACAAACAAGTTTTAGAAAATCAAGTATTGCAAGATTTTTATACACTTCCCATACTATATACCTTGTTTATCGCTTTACTTCTAAAAGTTGATACTCCTCTCATAAAGCGTTTTGCTTATGGCTTATCAATTCTTCTTATTTTTATGAGTTTTGTTAGAATAGCTTATGCGCTTAAAGTATGGAAATTTGGCTTTGATGCAGAGTTGAAACTTTCCGAACGCATAATCACACGACTTGAGAAGATGCCAACCTTCAACATAGAAAAGAAATACCAACTTCTCCAAATCGGAAAACTTCCTATGCGTTCAAGATACTATATTAACCAAAACAACGAAAAAAACAACGAACTGCTTAATTTTGCATATTTTGAACCGCAAAATTCTTCACACGCATTTAATTTCTTCTATCAAACTGATTTCTTAGAAAATAACGTTTCATTGTTTGATGCTATACAAAATAAAGAAATAGAAAACTTCATTATGCAAAAAGCCAAAGCTTGGCCACATAAAGACAGTATTTTCATAAAAGATGAATACATAGTAATCATTATGGACTACGAGCACCTTTATGATGCCCGCCAAAAAATTGCTAATAAAAAAAGCAGGTAAACACCTGTTTTTTTTATTCAAAAACCTCTACTTGACAACAAATATATTCCCACTCATATTATACCTATGAAACACGAATTTAAAATATCAAGCCCGTTTGAACCATCCGGCGACCAACCGGAAGCCATAAAGCAACTGTGTGATGGTCTAAAAAACGGCCTAAAAAACCAAGTCCTGCTGGGTGTAACCGGTAGTGGCAAAACTTTTACAATGGCAAAAATCATTGAAAAGATGAAAAAGCCAACCCTGATTATGGCTCCAAACAAAATACTTGCCGCCCAACTCTACGCAGAGATGAAAGAATTTTTTCCCAACAACCATGTAGAATATTTTGTATCATATTACGACTATTACCAACCCGAAGCCTATATCCCCAAAACAGATACTTATATAGAAAAAGACTCATCAATAAATGAACAAATAGACCGAATGCGTCATGGTGCGACCAGAAATGTTTTAGAAGAAAAAGACGTAATAATTGTCGCCTCGGTTTCTTGTATATATGGTTTAGGAAGTATGGAATCATATTCATCAATGGCCTTTTCTCTCAAAAAAGGAGATATAATAGAACAAAGAGATATCCATAAAGAACTGGCAACTCTCCAGTATGAAAGAAACCAAGCCTCCTTCTATCGTTCAACTTTCAGATGCAAAGGCGATACATTAGATATATTCCCTGCTCACTATGAAGATAGAGCTTGGCGTATCTCCTTTTTTGGAGACGAAGTAGAAAAAATAATAGAGTTTGATGTTTTAACCGGCAAAAAAACATCAGAGTTAGAAAAAATAACCGTCTACCCTGCAAACCACTATGTCACCCCTCGTCCGGCTCTCTCGCAAGCGATGACACATATAAGAAAAGACTTAAAAATCCGTTTAGAAGAATTTAAGCAACAAAATAAACTTGTAGAACATCAACGCTTAGAACAAAAAACTAATTTTGACCTAGAAATGCTGGAAACAACAGGGCATTGTAAAGGTATAGAAAACTACTCACGTTACCTTACCGGAAGAGCTCCCGGAGAACCTCCGCCGACATTGTTTGAATACTTCCCGAAAGACAGCTTGATATTTATAGATGAGAGCCATATTTCAGTTCCTCAAATCGGCGGAATGTATAGAGGTGACAAAAATCGCAAAACAACACTTTCTGATTATGGTTTCAGACTACCCTCTTGTGTAGATAATCGCCCATTAAAATTTGAGGAGTGGGATAATCTTCGCTCCCAAACTATTTTTGTATCTGCAACCCCCGGTGACTGGGAATTAGAGCAATCACAAGGCATTTTTGCCGAACAAATCATCCGTCCGACAGGTCTTTTAGACCCAATATGTGTTGTCAAACCGGTAGAAACCCAAGTAGATGATTTAATGGCAGAATGTCACGAAACCATAAAAAAAGGCAATCGTGTTTTAGTTACAACTCTAACCAAAAAAATGGCAGAAGACCTAACCGAATACCTACATGAAAACGGTATAAAAGTCCGCTATATGCACTCAGACGTAGATACCATAGAACGTATAGAGATTATAAGGGACTTACGATCCGGTGTATTTGATGTTTTGGTAGGAATAAACTTATTGCGAGAAGGTCTTGACATCCCCGAATGCTCACTTGTTGCAATACTTGATGCCGATAAAGAAGGGTTCTTGCGTTCATATCGTTCACTCATCCAGACCATAGGCAGAGCAGCTCGTAATGCAGATGGAAAAGTAATTTTATATGCTGATAAAATTACCGATTCCATAAAACTGGCTCTTGATGAAACCAATCGTCGCCGTCAAAAACAGATAGCCTACAATAAAGCCCACAACATAACCCCGAAAACTATCCAAAAAAATATTTCCAACACGCTTATGACAATGACAGAAGTCGAAACAACAAATAAGAAAAAGTCATCACCCATAAATATTTCAGAAATCAAGAACATAGATAAAGAAATTAAACGTATGCAAAAGGAAATGAGAAAATACGCCGAAGATTTAGAATTTGAAAAAGCAATGGAAATTCGTGATAAAATCAAATCATTAGAGCAATTCCGCCTACTAAAAGACGAACTTTAGCAATACCGCTACTACTTACCCTTTATTCCAAAAGCAATCCTGATAAACAAACCTCCCGCCACGTCATTGCGAGCCGTTAGGCGTGGCAATCCAGTCAAAAACAATCAAGCCTATTCATTACGGCTCGCCACTTATGGATCACCACGTCGCATTCGCTCCTCGTGATGACGAAAAAGGGGAACGCTCCTCATTAAACCACAATGCACTCTTTCGCTATTTTGCCACACACTCCCCACCCGTCATTGCAAGCCGTTAGGCGTGGCAATCAAGTATACCCCGCACCGTCATTGCGAGCGTAGCGTGGCAATCCTGTTCCATACTCACCCCATAT
>JAFYWO010000094.1 GCA_017557925.1 Alphaproteobacteria bacterium
GCAATTCTAACAAGTTCAACTGCATTGTATTTGTCAGTTAAATCTTTTGTGACGCCAACCACAACAGAAGCTTTGCCATCTTTATCTGTAGCAAGAACAATAACACCACTTCCAATTTTTTGAGACATTTCATCAACAAAAGCTTTTAGTTCTTTCGGATGAACGTCAGGTATTATTTTACTAATAAATTTAACACCATTTACAACATCTACCTCGTCATTAGAGCCTGTTCCGCCACTGGCTAAAGCTTTTTTAAGGTTGAAAACTTCAAGCTCTAATTTCTTTTTGTCTGCTAACAGGTTGTTAATACGAGCTTCTAAGTCGTTAATGTTAGTTTTTAATAAATCACATACAGAATGCAATTTATTTTCAATATCTTCAACATACTTTTGAGCCTCATAGCCCGTAACACATTCAATACGACGAATACCCGCAGCAACTGCAGATTCTGAGATTATGTTGAAATAACCTATATCTCCGGTGTTGGAAACATGTGTTCCACCACAAAGCTCACGAGAATATACAACACCATCTTTTTCCATAGAAACAACACGAACTTCTTCGCCATATTTTTCACCAAACAAAGCCATAGCACCGCTTTCAACAGCTTCTTCTTGGCTCATAAGAACGGTATTAACAAAATAGTTTTCTCTAATTGCCTTGTTTACCATATCTTCTGCAAGTTTTAGTTCTTCTTGAGTAATTTGTTTATGATGGGAGATATCAAATCTCATTCTATCTCCGGCAACCATAGAGCCTTTTTGAGTAACGTGTTCACCTAAAATATCTCTTAAAGCTTTATGAACAAGGTGAGTAACCGAATGGTTTGCACATATAGAAGAACGATTTTGTTTATCAACTTCAAAAGAACAAAAATCTTCAAGTTTTACTTCACCGCTAATCATCTTACAACAATGAATATGAAGGTTATCTAACTTACATTTTGTATCATAAACTTTTATTTCAAAGTTATTCCCCTTGATAGTTCCAATATCTCCAACCTGACCACCTTTTTCGCCATAAAAAGATGTTTGATTAGATACTAAATAAAACTCACCATCTTTTATACACTCAACTTCTTTACCATCTTGAACAAGAGTTTTGATTATGCCGTCAGTTTTTAGTGTTTTATAGCCTAAAAATTCAGTTCCACCGATTTTTTCTTTTACTTCAAACCAAATTTTTTCAGTTCCGGCATCACCACTACCAGCCCAATTTTTGCGAGCTTCTTCTTTTTGTTTTGTCATAGCTTCATCAAAACCTTTTGTATCAACTCCAATACCTCTTGTTTTTAAGGCATCTTGTGTCAAATCAAGAGGGAAACCATAAGTATCATAAAGCTTGAACGCTGTTTGACCGCTCAATGTATCACCTTGTTTTAAATCACAAGTTTCTTCATCTAAAAGTTTCATACCCTTATCTAAGGTTTTGCCAAAACGTTTTTCTTCCGTATGGATTGTTTCGGTAATTAACTTTTCAAAACGATAAAGTTCAGGATAAGCATCACCCATTTCTTTTTGAAGTTGAGGCAACAACTTATACATCATAGGTTCTTTAGCGCCTAATAAATAAGCGTGACGCATAGCTCTTCTCATGATACGGCGAAGAACATAACCCCTACCTTCATTAGAAGGCAATACACCGTCAGCAATCAAAAAGCTCATAGCTCTTAAGTGATCGGCAACCACGTTATGAGATGCTTTTAGAGGACCGTTCGGATCTGTTCCTGTTATGTTAGAAATTGCTCCAATGATATTTTTAAATGTATCAATGTCAAAATTTGAGTGAACGCCTTGCAATATAGCAGCGATTCTCTCTAAACCCATACCTGTATCAATAGAAGGTTTTTTAATATTTACTCTGCTACCGTCTGGTAAGTCTTCAAATTGGTCAAACACCAAGTTCCAAATTTCAATATATCTGTCACCATCTTCTTCTGGTGTTCCCGGAAGACCACCCCAAACTTCAGGGCCGTGGTCATAAAAAATTTCAGAACAAGGACCGCAAGGACCGGTATCTCCCATTTGCCAAAAGTTATCTTTTGTAGCAATGCTGATAATTCTGTCATCAGAAAGTCCGGAAACCTTTTTCCATATATTACGAGCTTCATCATCTGTATGATAATGAGTTACAACCAATCTGTCTTTTGGAAGCATAAACTCTTTTGTGAGTAATTCCCAAGCATAATAAATTGCCTCTTCCTTAAAATAGTCACCAAAAGAAAAGTTACCGAGCATTTCAAAAAAAGTATGGTGACGAACATCATATCCGACACTGTCCAAGTCATTATGCTTACCGCCTGCACGAACAGATTTTTGGGAAGTGGCGGCTCGTGTATAATCTCTTGTTTCATTTCCTGCTAAAATATTTTTAAATTGCACCATACCTGAGTTGGTAAACATCAAAGTAGGATCATTATCAGGTACAAGAGAAGAAGCAGGCACAATTTTATGCCCGTTTCTTTCAAAATAATTTAAGAATGTTTTTCTTATTTCGTTAACACTAGACATTTTTTTATTCTTCCCAAAAATTAAATTAAACTTTTAACCTTAAGAATTTATAATACTTTTTTTTGTATGTCTAGACTAATTTTTATTAAAATATAGATTCATTGAAAATTCTAATTCATATTAGCGATATTTATATTCAAAAAGCAGGCAAACATAATCCATACAAAATATGGTATCAAAATAGCTCCGGCCCACTTATTTATAACAAAAAATGAACGCCACATCAAAAAAACTCCATAAAAAGAAGAACAATAACTATGGCAGAAGCAGACATTTGTCCCATAAAAAAGAAAGAAAAGCACCATAATATCTGTAAAAATAATTGTGATATAAATAAACTGTTTGCTTCATTAAATTCTTCGGCGGTTTTTTTAGATAATAAAATGATGTAAAAGCTTAAAAATAAGAGAAAATATAACCATCTCCATATAATTCTGAAATATGAGTTTTCTGGTGTAACTTCAGGTAGATTAAGTATGCTGTAAAAATTATTAAGACCGATATCTGTAAAATACTTAGATGCTATTGCGGTAAATAAAACTAGTGCTAAACTATAAAGTCCCTGAACAATTTTTATGCCCATTTCTCCCTCCTTTGATTTATTTTAATAAATATATAGGATAAAATTTCAAAAAAACATCACAAACATAAAAAAAGAGTATAAAAAAAAATTGCATTTTAAATAATTTAGTTTATA
>JAFYWO010000095.1 GCA_017557925.1 Alphaproteobacteria bacterium
CTATTATTCCACTCTATAACAAGTTTTTCATAGATTTTTAACTTATCCATTGTTTCACGTGAAACATTATTTATATCTAAAATATCACTCATAACTCAAATATAATTTTAAAAATATTTTTTTGTATAAAAATTTTTAGTTATAAACACCAAAACATAATTTTAATGTTTTTATAAACACTTAGACTTTACACATTTTATTTATTCTTCATATAGCCTAAAATAGCTATAATTGCAGCCGGAGTAACACCTGATATACGAGAAGCTTCTCCTAGTGTTTCAGGACGATATTTTTCCAATTTAGCAATCATTTCTCTGGATAAACCACCTATTTTTGAATAATCTATATCTTTTTTTATTTTTACATTTTCATCTTTTTTAAATATTTCTATATCATTTATCTGTCTTTTCATATATCCTGCATATTTAGATTCTATACAAATTTGTTCATAAACTTCATCAGCAACATCTCTTAATTCTGGAAAAATATTTTCTATTGTTTCACGTGAAACATTATCATAACCAAGTAACATAAATAGATTTTTTCTACCACCTTCTTTTTTTATAGGTAAATTATATACATCAATATCTTCAGCTTTTAAATATAACAACTTAGATAATTCCCTATATTTATCTAAACTATCTTTTTTATATTTAAATACACCGTATCTTTGACTAGAAACACACCCTATTTTATATCCTTTTTCAGTTAAACGTAAATCTGCATTATCCGCACGCAAATATAATCTATATTCAGAACGAGAAGTAAACATACGATAAGGTTCATCAACCCCTTTTGTTATCAAATCATCTATCATAACACCTATATATGCTTCACTTCTATCTATATGAAATTCATTTTCACCTTTTACATATAAAGCAGCATTTACACCAGCCAATAAACCTTGAGCAGCAGCTTCTTCATAACCAGTTGTACCATTTATTTGTCCTGCAAGATACAAACCTTTAGCTTTTTTAACTGCTAAAGAATGATTTAATTCTAACGGATCAACATAATCATATTCTATAGCATAAGCCGGACGCAAAATTTCTACATTTTCTAACCCTTTCATTGTATGTATAAAAGCCTCTTGAACATCTTCAGGCAACGATGTTGATATACCATTAGGATAAACAATATTTGTATTATATCCTTCAGGTTCTAAAAATATTTGATGACTTGTGCGGTCAGCAAATTTTACTAATTTATCTTCAATACTTGGACAATAACGAGGTCCAACACCAGTTATTAAACCAGAAAACAAAGCACATTTTGAAAAATTATCTCTAATTATTTCATGTGTTTTTTCATTAGTATAGGTAATATAACAATCTATTTGAGGTTGATTTAATTCTTCAGTTAAAAAAGAAAAAGAAATAGGATTTTTATCACCTGATTGCTTTTCCAATACATTCCAATTTATAGTATCACCATTTAACCTTGCAGGTGTTCCTGTTTTTAATCTACCAACATTTAACCCCAATTCTTTTAAATACTCTGTTATACCTTCACAACTTACATCATCTACACGCCCTCCTATAGTGGTTTTATGACCGGTAAACATAACTCCTTTTAAAAAAGTTCCAACAGTTAAAACAACTGCTTTAGCAAATAATTCTTCTCCATTATCAAAACCTATACCTTTAATTTCTTTATCTTTTATTATAAGTTTTTCTACAGCACCTTCTATTATTGTTAAATTTTTTTCTTTTTTCAAAAAATCTTGCATATATTTTTTATACAATTCTCTATCTGCCTGAGCTCGTGGTCCTCTAACTGCCGGACCTTTTGAAGAATTAAGAAGCCTGAATTGTATACCTGCTTTATCAATAACTCGTCCCATTAAACCATCAAGAGCATCTATTTCTCTAACAAGATGACCTTTTCCTAAACCACCAATAGCAGGATTACAAGACATTTCACCAATTTTATCTATTTTATGCGTTATAAGAGCTGTTTTTACTCCCATTCTGGAAGAAGCCGCAGCTGCTTCACATCCTGCATGTCCTCCACCTACAATTATCACATCAAAATTATTCATTTTTACCCTTTTCTTTCATTTTATTTAAGCTTAATAACTGTTTTATTTAGGCTTATATCCAATACATATTCTTGTCAAACAAAATATTTATTGACATATAAAAGTTTTAATTTATTATTTATATAAATACAATTATTTTAAGGATAAAAAATGAATCGTAATGAGAAATCTATAAGCAATTTAAAACATTTTATACTATATAATACTATAAATAGAATTGATAATAAAATTTTTTACAATTCTATGGATGAAGCATTAGTAAAAAAGCGCTTTAACAATGCTTATGATTTATCAACTAACGAACATATTTTTAAGATTGATATGTTACTTTTAACTAATAAAGATGTTATAAAAATTGTTAGTGATTTTATAAAAACACATAAAAATAAAAACATTTTAACAAAAAGGAATTTATACGAATTATTAAAAATATCAAATTTACCGCAAAACAAATTATCTAACTTATATAATGGAGATAAAATTTTAAATCTAGTCAATGCTTTAGAAAAAGTTTCACGTGAAACAGTGTTTATAAGTTTTGATTTCTTAATTTTAAGAGTGCTTGATAATTTAATAAGAAAATCATCTAAAACATTCAAATATTTAAATTATATGAAACAGTTACACTCACAAATTATAGAAAAACTAATAAATTTTGATTATAAAATTGATGAAAAGGAAACAGAAACAAATTATTTATGTTGGATTGACAGATTATTGAGTTCTGTTGTTGAAAAAGAAATATCAACAAATGATTTTAAGGTTATTTGTAATAAAATAATCAATACTACAACACATACAATTTATTTATATTGGAAAATACTAAATTCCGTAAATTATCTATTATTACAAAGAGATTTCAGTAGTCAGACAAATTTAAGATTTTATAAAACAGAGTTAGAAAAAATAATAGAAACAAAATATTCTCTTATTGAATTAACTTGTGATGAATTAAAAGATTTAACTATATCAACACTTGCTAAAAGTTTTCCTGTAAAAGAGGATTTTTATTATTTATTTGATTCTATAGCCATTGTTGCAATGAAATCAAGCGAAGATAAGAAGTTTTGTTTGGAATTATGCCAATATATTATTTATTATGATACTAAATATAACATATTTTCTTACAGATTTATAAGAAAATATTTTATTGAAATGATATTTAAATTTATTAGAAGTTATGACAATATTGATATAAAAAACATTGAATTATTACTTTTGATAAAACTTTTTCATGTGGATCATTTTTTTAGTTTTTATAAAAAAGAAATATTCTTTAATATCTTAAATATATTAAAGAATATAAGTACTTACCATAACAATCTTAAACTTACTAATAAAAACTTTTATAAATATTGTGATATAGTTGATTATATTTTATATACGAATGATGATTTGGATAATATAAATATTATTGAATATCTATGTGAAAATAAAGAAATATCCGGTAAAATCATTAAACATTTACAACTTCAGAAACTTAAACACTAATTATTTTCCAATGCAAAAACTACCGAATATTTTATCCAAAATTTCTTCAACTTCTACATAACCGGTTATCTTTCCTATTGAACGACAAGCAAGACGAATATCTTCAGCAGATAATTCTATTTCTTTATCCAGTGAGAATATATTTAAATGTTCAAGACATTCTTCTAAAGCTATGCGATAACGTTCTCTTGTTATAAGATAATTTGATGAATTAGCAAAATTATTTTTAATGATATTTAATATATTTTCTACCAAATCCTCTATACCTTGGTTATATTTTGCCGAAATTTTAAGATGATTTTGCGGTATTTTATTTAACTCTTCTTCGTTCAATTTATCAATTTTATTAGCTATAAATATTGTTTTATTTGCATCTAAAGAGGTGTCACAAAATGAATTTGTTGCATCATACAGATTGATAATTATATCAGCTGTTTTTATCTTTTCCTTTGCTATTTCTATACCTTGTTTTTCTATTGGATTATCAGTTTCTCTAATACCTG
This sequence comes from Alphaproteobacteria bacterium, assembly GCA_017557925.1. GTDB lineage: Bacteria > Pseudomonadota > Alphaproteobacteria > RF32 > CAG-239 > CAG-267. The sequence goes on from JAFYWO010000095.1 coordinate 4,036, forward strand.
CAGTATCTGTTATTATCACAGGATACCCTTTTA
>JAFYWO010000096.1 GCA_017557925.1 Alphaproteobacteria bacterium
CTCCCTCTTTTTGTTATTTTATGGGGATTATATTCTTGTTCGGGAATAAATAAAAATGTAGATTTAGATGTTGAAAATATTTTCCGTATATCAGATGATATTCGCTCTTTTTATAGTGATAAAGCAGACTATTGGGGGCTAAGTACAGATTTTGTAACAGATAATAAAATTATAGAGAATAAGTTTATCAGAAACAAAAAAATTGTGATAGGAGCAAACAAAGAACTTTTTGTTGGCAGAGGCAGTAATGCTGAGAAAATAATGCCTGGAACAAAAGTTTTTGATGTTGTATTAAAAAAGTTAAATAAAAAACAGTGTGTATCTTTCTTAGAAGCAACTATTAGTCCTTCAAACCAAGTAAAACTACTATCTATAAGTGTAGAAAATACCGATAAAACTAAAGTTTTTGAATGGGGTAATGATAAAATTAACCTACCGATTACAAAAGGCATCGGTGAAGAATTTTGCACTGATAGTAACACTATTATATGGACGATAAAATAACTACTCGTCAAAAATCGGTTGTGATAATGAAAGTTTTATTGATTGTCTTTCAACTATTGTAGCAAGATTTATAGTTCCGCTGCGGATTATTGAGCGCACTGTATCTGCTTTATTTAATTCAGGATTAGCAAAAACTACTTCTACCGAAGGATGACGTTCTTTTCCCACACCAACTAATTCTTGATTTATAACAGCTAAAAGACCTCTGGATAAAATATCGTAAGCTGATGTTTCACTCATTGAAAATGAAGCATATTTTACAATAGAGTTTATAGCATCGGTTAAAGTTCCTGCGTGTATTGTTGCCAAAACAACGTGTCCTGATATAGCTGCTCTTAAACATTCTTGAGCGGCATCCGGTGTTCTTATTTCTCCAATAAAAATATATCTTGGGTGAGAACGTAATGCACTTTTTAGCGGACTTTTCCAGTCATCATTTTTAACTTCAATTTGTCTGCAAAATCCTACTGAACCGTTTATAGCCTTATATTCGCCTTCCAAAGGCATTTCGGCAGGATCTTCAATAGTGTATGCGAATCCGCCATTAACATTTAAATATTCTACCAAAAGAGAGGCTATAGAAGTTGTTTTTCCTTGTCCTGTTGCTCCGCTCCAAAGAATTAATCCGCTTTTATCAAATAAAGATACTAAATATTGAACCAATCTATGATTAAATCCCAAATCATAAATACTTGGAACTTTATCCGGCATTCTTCTTAAACACCATAACTCACCACTGACAGTTATTGAAGATTCAACACGAAAATATGTTCCTTTGTAAATTAAAGAATATGAGCTATCTTGATGTATTGTTGAAAATAATTCGTGACAAAATTCTTCTTTATCCGTAGGCTCCACTTTTTTTAAGCTATTTTTGTAACACTCATCTGAAATATAAAACTCTTTATCTGCGTTAATATATAAATCCGAAAAATTATATTGTAGTAACTTTTTCATACGTACCTTCTCTTATTTAAATTCAATTTTTCCAATATTTGCTATAGATTTATTTATCAATTTATGATGCTCTTTTTCTGTTAATTTATTTTTTATTATTGCATTTATAATATCCATTGTCTTATTCATAATCAATGAATTTAACTCTGAACTTGCTTTATCAAAAGCTATCTCAATTTTTGCATCTACTTCATTTTGTTTATTTTTTAAGAATGAATCCAATTCTTTTATTCTTCTTTTTTTATTTTCTTCAATAATTAGGTTTTCTTCACTAATTATGTCATCAATTTCTTCTTTAATATTTAAAAACTTACGCTCATAATCTGCATATACTTTTTGAGCATCTAATTTTAAATTTTCTGCTTCAACAAATTCATTTTTTATACGTTGTATTCTTGATGTTATAAGATTGCTGATTGCCTTAGCTAAAGGTTTGTATATGACTATAACCACCAATACAAATGACACACCAACCCAAAATTCCGCACTAAGATAAAAAGGCTCATAATTATGGCTCAATGTCGTGGTTTCTGTTATGGAATCAACCATCATATATTCACTATTATTACTCATATTTAGCCTCTGTTATTAGATGCTTTTTCAACATCTTCAATACTTATATTATCTATCCCCAGTTTTTGCAAAACACTAAAAGCCGTTTCTTCTGCCAACTTATCTACTTTTGCTTTGGTTTTTTCTAACTCTGTATTCAGATATTCTTCGCTTTCTTTTATTTTTTCATCAAGTCTTTGTAAGACATCTTTCTCTTTTTGAGCAAGTATCTCCTTTAACTCATTTTCATTTTGCTTAATTTTTTCTGTTGCACTAATTTTTGCCGCAGCGATTGCTTCTTCATATTTCTTTAGAGAAGCCATAGCCTTTCTATTAATCTTTTCTGCTTTCAAGATTATATCATCATACTTTCGCTTTCTGTCTTCTATGCAATCTCGTATTTGTGGAACAATAAATTTATCCATAACAAACCAAAACGCAAAAAAGGTTGTTATAAGCCAAAATATTTGAGTTAAATACGTAGAAACATCAAACTGCGGCATACTTTTATCCTAACAAATTAGAGCAACATCATAATTGCAATAGCTAAACAGTATAAAGCAATAGCCTCAATAGTTGCAAAACCAACCATTGCATATCCTTTTAATTCTGTATTAGCTTGAGGATTACGTCCGATATTATCAAACAATGTTTGCCAAAACTTAGTAATACCCCATGCTACTACTGCCATAGGTATTGTACACAACGCTACACTGATGTATTTTGCTACTTCTGCTGTTAAATTTTCCATATCTGTTCCTTTCAATTAAAATTAATGCTCGTGAAGAGCATCGCTCAAATATATACATGACAATACAGTATAAATATATGCCTGTAAACATGCAATAAATAGTTCAAAAACGATTATTGCTCCACTAAAAAATAGAGGAACAAATCCTAAAATCTTCATCATAATAATAAAACCTGCAAATACTTTTAAGACAATATGTCCGATAATCATATTCATAACCAAACGAACAGTTAAGCTAAATGATTTTGATAAAAGCGACAAAGTTTCAATCGGTATAATAAGAGGAGATAACCATAAAGGAACTCCCTTTGGTAAAAATGTCCTGAAATATCCCAATTTTCTTTTTTTCAAACCATTATAAATATTAAACAACAATCCTATTATAGATAAACACCCGACAACTGCAAAATGAGAGGTAAAAGTGAAACTATAAGGAAATAATCCTAAAATATTACCAACCAAAACAAAGAGAAACAATGTAAATAAAAATGACATATAATGGACGGCTTCTTTTCCTACATTACTATATAAAATATTATATACATACTCGTATATATATTCGGCAAAACTTTGAGCAAATCCAGGTATTAAAGTTTTTTTACGCAAACAATATGCTAATAATGTTGTAACAAATACAACAGTTATAACCATACAAAGAGATGAATTTGTGAAACTTATATCATAACCTTCAATTTTTATCGGAGTTATTTTCTTTATTTCAAATTGATGCATTACATCAGCCATATTTCCTCACTCTTTCGTATTTTCTTGGGTAGTTTTATTTAAGTAACGGACTACATTAACTAATCCGGCTACTCCCCCAAGTATTACCATAAATACTAAAAAAAGACGCCCTAATCCTAATATTTCATCAAGAACATACCCTATCGCACCACCTGTTATAACACCTGATATTAACTCTATAGCTATATTAAAACCATATGCAACACCGGTCGTTTGAGTATATCTTTTATCTATATCCAAATTATCTTTATTTTTTCTTAAAATATCTATTCTTTCTGTTATTTGGACTATATCTTTTTTATTTTCATTCATTTACTTATTTTCATCCAATCTTTTTTCTATGTAATCTTTCAGATGACTATACTTTTTGGCTCCATTTATGATTTCTTTACCATCTTTACCAACAACCACAAAAGAAGGTGTTCCCATTATGCCTAGCTTTGTAATTGCATTATCTCTTACAAGTAATATATCGCTTGTTATTTTTTTATTGTCTTTACAATATTTAATATCATCTTCCGTAAATCCAAATTCTTTTGTATATTCATTTAATTTTTTATCATTTTTTGCAAACCTCCAATCTTTTTTGGAGTATAGCCTTTCAATAAAACTATAGTATTTGTCTTTGGGTAGACAATATGATAATTTTGCCGCTTGCATAGATAATACATCTAACGGCAAATGCACAAACACAAATCGCAATTTACCTGTATCAATAAATTCCTTTTTTATTTTCGGGTATATATATCTATGAAAATCTTCACAATGAGAGCACATCATTGAAGAAAAAGCATACATAGTAAGAGGAGCATTAATATCGCCTTCTTCTCTGTTCAAGCTATCACCTAAAATAAAATCTGCTGTTATTTTTCTGGCAAATTCCTCTTTAGCCTCTGCATGATTTGAAAGAACCGGTATACCTTTATCAAAAACAAACCCCTTTGCAGTTAAATATCCGTATGCACAAAAAATATAAACAACAAACAATGCAAAAATTTTACTTATTCTATTAATCAGTTTCATTTTCTTTATTTTTCTCCTTATTTGACGATATAACATCTTCGCCTAATTTTGTTAAAATTTCCTTTAATTTATTATCATTTATTCCGTCTATTATATCTGATAAGTATTTTTTTTCTTGCTGTGTGATATTTTTTCTGATGTCTTTATCTTCTTTACCAGGATCAACTCTTATACTTATGTTTGCATTCTGACTAACAGATAATTTATGAACAGATTTATAACCGAAATACGCATTTATTTTATCTAAAATATATTGCTCTCTATGTTTTAACTCCAATGCAAAGCCCCCAACAGGAACTTCCACATATACTGTTCTTGTATCGGTTTTGGGGTTATATTTTACTTTAAC
>JAFYWO010000097.1 GCA_017557925.1 Alphaproteobacteria bacterium
GCTTTTATCTCAAAAACTGCAATAAGTGGTATAAATAGCATTTCTGAACCTGTTCAATTTGGTAAAATAGACCATAAAAGTTATAACAAACAATTAAATGATTTATATAAAGAAATTCCTGATATAAATAATAAAAAGGAAGTAGAAAACTATCTAAAAAAGCGCCTATCAATTGTAACAATGGCCAATTTTGATGAAAAAACTAATATATCTTCACCTGAATCAACAAGCATAGTAGATTTGGAAGAATTGAATAAAAAACAAAAAAGCACTCTTACTGCTTATGAACAAATCTATCAACAAAGTATGGAAAGAGCCACTAAACAAGAACGTTTGGATGATGATATTACTTTAGAAGGAACATTCTACCGCCAAAAAGAAGTAGTAGAAGAAAATCAACCTTTTGTTCCTGATTTCCCGTATGTTACCATAAAGCTCTCGGATGAAAAAGAAATTCTTGCTCCTGCAGAAGAACACATAGCCTACTTCCTTACAAGTATAAAAATAGAAAAAATTGGCCTTATAAACGTAACTGAAAATATTACCTTTGTTTCCAACAATGAAGGCTTTCCGGAAGGATTTTTCAGAATTTTACCCAAATATACATATTCAAGATTTGGCGCTCGTCGCCGTATAGATTTCAACTTGCAATCCGTAACCATAAACGGAGAACCCTACCCCTACAAAGTTACAGAAATTGGCAACTACCTCCACATAGAGCCTAAAAAACCCATCAATCTACCAACCGGTGTCCATACATATAAATTCAACTACATAATAGACCGTTTGATATGGGAGTATGATAATTATGATGAATTCTATTGGGATATAACTTCTCGCAGTATAAAAAATGTAATAGGTTCAGCCAATGCTCTCATAATGCTTCCTTCTGAAGAAACATTTATGGCGCAAAATGCAACTGTTTCCTCACAAAAAGGATTAAACCCTGAAAGAGTGAGCATAAACACACTTGCAGACAATGCTCTTGGATTTGCTGACACAGAAGCACTGGCTGTCGGAGAAGATATACACTTACTCATTACATTAAATAAAAACACCCTAACCCCGCCAACACCATTGCAAAAATACCTATGGTTTATACAAGACTATGGTAAAGAATTATTCTCCATCTTGGTATTGCTTGCGCTATACATTTCTTACAAAATATCTTTAAAACAGATATATAAGAATCAAGATAAAACTAAAGCTTCAATAAAAAAATCTCCTTCAATTTGGCGTGCGCTTAACCAAAACACCATAGACACACACTCATTAGGTGCCGAAATACTTAATCTATGTTCTAAAAACATTTTAGAACTGACCACATCAAATGACAAAGTCCTTTTAATAAAAAAGACCGACAATTTAAAAAGACTATCTAAAAACGAACTAAAGTTCTTATCAACCCTGTTCCCAGGAGCTGAAACAACTCTTAAATCAGGTAAAGAAGGCAGCTTAAAAATAAAACGTGCGTATAATTACTTGCAAAAAAACATCAACCTAAACATTACACTATTCAAATTTAAAC
>JAFYWO010000098.1 GCA_017557925.1 Alphaproteobacteria bacterium
ATCTTCGGCTTGCGATAAAATATATGTGTTATGAAATTGAGCTTTGGCAAGCCCTAAAGGACCTATGTCATCCGGAGAATAGTCTGTTAAGTTTTCTGTTTTTATTGAAAACTTTCTCTCTAATTCAGGAAGATGAGAAGTTTCTTGTTTTTTTGGAAAAGCTGAATAATGTGATTGAAATTTGGGTAAAACATAAGGATTTTAGGTTTTGTAAGGCATAAAGTCAAAATCGTTATTATAAGGTAGGTCTTCTGTTGTTTTTAGAGTTTCAAAGTTATTACTTTCATCATCTTCTTTTAAGAATCCGATGTTTTTATTAGATATTGAATCTAAAAATGTGTAAGCAGAAGTTGTAGATGTTTTGTTATCTCCTTGAAGAAGGGCTTGGCGTATTGCGCCTACAAGGAGAGAACGAACACTTTGTTGGTCAAAAAAGCGGACTTCTGCTTTTGTCGGATGAACGTTTACATCTACAAATTTGGGGTCTACTTCTAAAAACAGAACGCAAGCAGGGTAGCGAGAATTTTCCAATACACCGGAATATGCACCTTTTAGAGCACCAAGTAAAAGTTTATCACGAACGGGGCGGTTGTTTACAAAAAGGTATTGCGAGAGTGAATTGGCTTTGTTGTATGTAGGTAGAGATACTAAACCTGTCAGAGTGATACCTTCCTTGGAGGCATTTATTTCAAGAGAATTTTCGGAAAAATCTTTCCCGATTACTTCTCTGGCTCTTTGTAGGCGAGAATTAAACAGATCACCTGTTGAAGAAGTGAGTGATATTTTTTTCTTATCATCTGCAAAAAGGTAAAATGATATATTTGGGTTTGCCAATGCTATACGATTTATTATATCAACACAAGCTCCTGTTTCTTGAGTGTCTTGCTTCATAAACTTTAAGCGTGCAGGGGTGGCATAAAATAAATCTCTAACCTCAATACGAGTACCATAGCTTTTTGCGCAAGGGAGTAATGTTTCACGAGTTCCGGCGTTTACTTCTATTTCCCATCCGGTATCAGAATCCGTTTTTTTTGTGGATATTTTTAATTTTGCAACAGATGCGATGGAAGCAAGAGCTTCTCCACGAAATCCTAAATATGAGATATTAAAAAGATCATCGGAAGGGAGTTTAGATGTAGCGTGACGTTCTATTGATAGGATTAAATCTTCTTTATCCATACCAGAGCCGTTATCTTCTATGATAATAAGTGATTTTCCACCGGATTTTAAGTGTATGTCTATACGAGTTGAACCCGCATCAATAGAATTTTCTACCAGTTCTTTTATTACAGAAGCTGGGCGTTCTATCACTTCGCCTGCGGCTATTTGGTTTACAAGGTTTGATGGTAAAACCCTTATGGACATTTTTATTTCCCTTTATAGTTTTTTTTAAGGTAATAAATTTTTATTTTTTTTAGAAGTGCTTTATAAAACAATCCCCATAAAAAAGCAAATTCCCCCGGAATGGAAGTTAACGGGGGAATTTGGGTCTAAATATATGGGAGGGAGGTGTATAATATATTTAGACCAAGGGTGAACTTTTTGTGTTATTTTGTTTTAGGTGTATTTAAGACCTATAACACATTCGTATCTGGAACATGCACATGCACTCATAGCAGTAGGAACTGTCAGAGGAATCGCATAATTGTGCATTCCGGGAGTAAATATGCCGTTTTCAGGAATAGAATCGGTTGGCAAATTTATGTCTTCAAGTATAGGAGTTTCAGGAACTTCTACTCCTACATACAGAGCCTCAAAGCCGGTAGAAGGGTCTGAACCCCAATCAAGAGTAGACATCATAATACAAGTGTCTTGATCAAGTCCTGTTGCATATATTTCAAAGGCTCTTGGAGAACCTGCTATATCTTTGCTCAGATAAATATAAATCTCTCCGCCAAAGGCATTTTTTAGTGTTGAGTTATGAACTCCTTCTGTAAACATATCC
>JAFYWO010000099.1 GCA_017557925.1 Alphaproteobacteria bacterium
AAAAACGGAAAACTTAATGGTAAAGCAAAAGAGTTTGATAAAAACGGAAATTTAACAAAAATTGTTGAATATGATATGGGAAAAGAAGTTAATAATATAAAATTTTAACTTGTATTTTATGCTAAATTTGCGATAATCGGCTAATGTTTTTTAATTTTGGGTACGAAAAAAAATGAATAAAAAAGATTCTGATAATTTGGATATTGATGTATCGTTTGTTATGTCTGTTTATAACAAAGAGTATTACTTGCCTGCTGTTTTAGACGCTCTTTTAGGGCAAACAGGGCTTAAGAATCCGGAATTTATTTTTATTGATGATTTATCAAAAGATAAATCTGTTGAAATTATAAGAGAAAGAACAAAAAATATAAAAAATGTTGTCTTAGTGGCAAAAGATGTTAATGAGGGCATTAGCATTACGGTTAATCAAGGTATTATGAGAGCTCGTGGCAAATGGGTTAGAATGCTTGACAGTGATGATATTTTACCGCTTAATTCTACTGAAAAGATGATTGAATTAGCTACGTTGTGTAATGCTGATATGGTTTATGGCAGATATATAAAAACAGGTAAAGAACCTCAAGAAATATCACATGAACTAATGAAAGAAAATTTTTCTTATAACTATTATAAAAATGCGCTTGATGCTGTTTTAGGCGGACATTTTACTCGTATGGGACAGCTTATAAAACGTGATATTTTGCAACGCACCAAAGGGGCTGATGAAAGAGTATTTATTCAAGATGAAAGCATACCTTTAAGAGCTGCCAGACTTTCAAACGGCATTATCAAAATAAAAGAAAATGTTGTATTAGTTCCAAAAGAAACTAACAATTTAAGCAAAAATACAAACCAACTTGACAATGACAGATTTTTTGCAAACTATTATATGTTGAAAGATTTTGCTTTGGAACTAGATAAAAAGACTAAATTCAAAATTTATAAAAAAGCAATATCTGCTAATTGGAAGTATGTAAAAAAGAATTTGAAAAACCCTTATTTTACATCTGATTTTTGGTATTATTTAATAACAAAATTATTTGTTTTAGAACCTGATTTTCTGTATTTAGATAAATTAGCAAAACGTTTTTTAAGTCTTGATGGTGTATTACGCTCTAAAAAACAAGATACAAACATCTGAATAAAAAGTTAATAAGCACAAAAAAAGCAAGTTTTTACTTGCTTTTTTTTATGCTAACACCCCTATTTCATTTATTTTTTGTTTAAGGTCAATTTCTTTTAGTTCTTCAAGCAGTATTTCTCTATATTCTTCTGCCCACGCAACCATAGAATCTATAACAGGTTTAAGGTTGTAGCCGATTGCGGTTAAAGTATAGTCTACACGAGGAGGAATTTCTGCATATACACGGCGGATAATTATACCATTTTCTTCTAACATACGGAGATTTGATGTTAAAACTTTTTGAGTTATATCACCAAGTTCTTTTTTCAACTCACCAAAACGCTTCGTGCCATCCATTAAACACTCTATAATTTGAACCTTCCAACGATCTCCAAGCATTTTAATTGTTGTTTCTGCTAAATTTTTGGAATTTATATCCATTTTTTTGTCCTTTTTTTGTTTTTTTTGATATTTTGATGTTTAATTTATTAGAGATAAATTGACAAGGTGTTTTTAATATCTTCGCACAAAAAAATGTTAATATATGGATATTTTGATTGAAAAAGGTTAGTTTTTTGAGTAGTTAAAAATATAAATTTATTAGGGAAAATGTTATGAATTACCAATGCTTATCTTCTGATATCTACCACATAAAAGCCGTATCTTTAAAAAAACTGGAAATAAAAGATAATATCTACAAAAAAAACAGTAAATTAAGCGGTTTTGATGCGGTTATTTTTATTGATAACGATAAAGTTTTTTTAGTAGACGGAAAAGATATTGTTAAGAACTCTAAAGATGAAGATTTTATCGTAACAAGAATAATGTATAAATCTTTTAATCCTTTGATTGGTTTTTTTATTACCCTTATTAAGCCGATTAAAAGAAAATATTATGTCAGAAACAATATGAGTTTCAGAGTTCGTTTTGATAAATTGCTGGATGCTAATTTAACAAGAGGTGAAAGAAACAAAGAAAACGCTTATCAATGGACAAATAAACGTTGGCAGATAAGTCAAGAAGAGGCAAAAAAGAGATATGAAGATTTATATAACTCTATAAAAAACAATGGTTATGACGAAAACAGTCCGATGATTGTTACACTAAATCGCAAATTCGGAGTAAAGGACCAAATTTTACAAGGCCATCATCGGATAGGAATTTGCAAAGAACTTAACGTTGATGAAGTAAATATTTGTTTTTGGACTGCTCCTGTTTCGTTTGGTATTTTCAGATTATTTATTAAAAAAAAGGAGTGTAAGCTATGAAAATTATGCTTGCAAGAGACAGAAACGTATTAAATACCAACTGGCTTATTTATTTTGCCAATCTTTTGGCTGAACGTGGTCATGATGTAATAATTGCTTGTGATACATATTCTAAACTCGGAAATATGGCCCCCAAATACAGTCTTCATAAAAAGGTCAGAGTGTGTAACTTAAGTGGAAAAGATGAAAATAAGTTGATTAACCTATATCATAAGGTAAGAGCAAAACTTATACCGCCCTATTTTCGTTTTAATAAACTTATAAAAAAAGAAAAACCTGATGTTATAATTTGTTATTTTCCGACAGATTTGTTTAATGTAACTAGGTTTCAAAACCATAATATTCCGATAATCCAGATGTTGCATTGTGTCCCTGATACTGTTTTAGGAAAGTATTTGAGAAAACCGAAATTCACTCGTCCTTTTTATAAAAACAGTTTTAAGAAAATTGATATTTTTCAAGTTCTGATGCCAAGTTTTAAGGATATGATTAACCCGTGGTTTGAACCTAAAAGAGTTGTTCAAATAGGCAACCCCGTTGAGCAGTATAAAGATGATGACATTGCAGATTTAAGCATTGAAAAGAAAAAGATTTTTTATGTTGCAAGAATAGAAAGAGGAGTTAAACAACCTCATGTTTTGGTTGAAGTTTTCAATAAAATAAAAGATGAATTTCCGGATTGGCAGGTTGAAATTTGGGGACTAAGAAAATTCCCTGATTATGATAAAGAAATTACCGATTTAATTGAGAGTTACGGACTTAAAGACAGAGTTAAACTTATGGGATACTCTAATGATGTTCTATCCATCTACAAAAATTCTGATATAAATGCGTTTGTTAGCGCCGCAGAGGGATTTGGACTTACTTTAGCTGATGCAATGGCTATGGGAGTTCCTGCTGTAGGATTTAAGAGCGCTAAAGCAGTTAATGAGTTAATTATTGATGGCAAGAGCGGATTTCTGGCTGATGATATTGATGATTTTGCAGAAAAGCTCAAAATGTTAATGCTAGACAAAGAACTTCGTATCAAGATGGGAAAGAATGCAAGACAAGACATTAAACGATTTGCTTCTGATAGTGTTATTGATAAGTGGGAAGAAGTAATAAATTCTGTTACAAAAAAATAAACTATTTGTAAAGAAAAGGACTACATAATGATTAAGCTTTTTTATTCTAACAGTGATAATTTCGGCGATGCCATTAACCCTATTTTATTTAATCGTTTAACCGGATTAGAGGCCAAATTTTCTAAAAGATATAACGCCCAAATTTCCGGTATCGGTTCTATAATGCACCACCTTACAAAATCAAGGCCATTTGGTAATTTGTATAACTTTATTGCTCCTGAAATTGCTGTTTGGGGGAGCGGATTTAAGACAGAGGCTAAGGGTAAAAATGAATCTTTTAACCACAGAAGAATGAAGTTTTTAGCATTAAGAGGAGAAATAACAAAATCAAGGGTTGAGAACATTATAAACCGCAAGCTTGACATACCTTTGGGCGATCCGGGTTTATTGTTTAATCGTTTGATTGATAAAAAACAAGAGAAAAAATATCATACCGCTATTATTCCTCATACCGCAGATATGGATAATCCCATCTTTAAAAAATTAGAAGAAAAATTGCCTAACTCAAAAGTATTAAATTTAAGAGGTAATCCGATTGATGTTTTATATGAAATAGCAAGCGCTGAATTTGTTTTATCTACAGCCATGCACGGTTTGATTGCTGCGGATAGTTTGGGTATTCCTAATAAATGGCTTGAAGTATCTGACAAAGTAGAAGGAAACGGTTATAAGTTTAGAGATTATTATTCGGCTTTCGGGATTAAAGATGTTGTCCCTTTAAGGCTTGAAGAAGCAACTATTTCTCAAAATGACATTGAAGATTTTTGTAATAGCTATAAAATATCTTTAGATGATGTAAAGCGCCTTGGTGATGGTGTTTACAAGGCGCTTATTGATTGGGTTGATAGTTTATAATTGTTATTTTTGAGCTAACTTTCCAAGTGTAGTTCCCATTTTAACCGGTGTTCCTGCTTGAAGACCTTTGGCTAATTCTATCTTGTTTTTTTCAAAAACACAAATTGTTGTGCTACCAAGCTTAAATCTTCCCAATTCTTTTCCTTTTTCTATAACGATATTGTCTTTTGAATAGTCATAAATTGTAATTTCGCTTCCGCACTTTGGAGCAACAGTACCGGCAAAAACAGTTTCTATACTGGCAACAATGGTTGCGCCCACCATAACTACGGCAAAACGACCTAATTTTTCGTTCTTGAAAAAGCAAATAACTCTTTCGTTTTTAGCAAACAGATTGTCTATATTTTCTGCCGTTAACTGATTTACGGAATATAAACTTCCCGGAACGAATATCATTTTTTCTAATTTAGCGGTATAAGGCATGTGCACTCTATGGTAATCTTTTGGGGAAAGATATGTGGTTATAAATGTTCCGGATTCAAAATATTTTGCATCTTCCGGATTACCACCAAGCAGAGCCTCCAAACTATAGTAATGACCTTTTGCCTGCAATATTGCATCTTTATAAATAGGTCCTAATTGGCTTATTTTTCCGTCTGCAGGTTGAGATAGTGTATTTTTATCTTCTACAATAGGACGAGCACCTTTTTTTAATTCACGAGTAAAAAAGTCATTAAAAGTTTTATATTTTGCTAAATCAGTAATTTTAGCTTCTTTCATATTTACTTCATAGTGCTTTACAAATGTGTCTATAAGAAATGTTGTTACTTTTCCCAAATCTCTTTCTGCAAGTTGCCCAACTGCTCTTGATAATAGCTTTTTAGGAATAAAATGTTGTGATTTTACTTTTATGTTATCTACTATTGAGGTCATTTTAATCTCCTTATCATATATCCCAATTGAAGATAACAATGAGTTTTTGAATTGTCAACAAATTAGAATAAAAAAAAAGCCCCCGTTTTGGGGAGCTTTTTTGGATTATTCGGCTTTTTGTGACTTAAATGTCTTCTTAGAGCCGTTTGGCGCTGTTATGGTTAGTGTATAGTTAGTATCAGAATATTCTTCTGAATAAGGTGTCATCTTATAACTATATTTACCATTTGGCGAATTTTTCCATCCTATTATTTTACAAGTAAAGTAATCTATGGCGGCAATGATAGTATTATCTTCTTTTCGCCAATAGATTGCTTCTTTTTCATCACTTGCTCTGGCTAAACAGTAACTATTATCCTGTTTATTATAAGCTAATGAATTAAAAGCAGAATATCCGCTTTGTGTGTATGTAAAATCAGATGGAAAAAATTCATCATATCCGCATATTCCCCAATCATAACCTTCTTCGTAGCGAATTATTACACATTTTTTTGTAACCTCTTTATCCGGTGAGTATACTGCACTTACATAGTGAGCAAGAATTTTACCGTGTTTTGGAATTTCGTTTAAATTAGGTTCTTTAGGGACGGTCGATGTTTTTAATTCTAAGATTGTTTCTACCTTTTCTTTAAGTTCAACAGAAGATACTAAAAGTGTTGCTATGCTTTGATTTATTTTTGTTGTTTCGGTTTGGTCTATAAGTTTTTTCTCATAACCAAAACTTGTTTCTAAATCAAAACTAAACACTTTATCATCAAGCTTAAATGACGCTTCATAATCGGGATAAACAAAGATGTCTTCAAACTTATCTTTTTGATTAGTGTAAGAAATGGTCTTGGTTATAACGTTTTCGGTTATAGTCCAATCATCTTTGTTGGTTGTGTTGGGAGTTAGTGAAGTAATTACTTTTGGGGTAAAATCAAAATTCTCAACACTTAAAGTTTTGTTATTTTCTGCCTTAAGATAGTTGGATAATAACGGTGAAGTATATTTTATTTTCTTCTCGCCGCTAAGTTTCCATGTTTCTTTCTTTTCAACATAAAATATAAACTGGTTTCCCTCTTTTAATTCAACGCCTTTTTGGTATGAGGTGTTAACTAAAAGGTCTTCTTCAACGTCTTCTTTAGAGTTTTCTTCTATAAACTTAAGATATGAAAGTTTTGCCTCTATTGTTCCTACTTTGCTGGTATCTTCATTTTTATATTCAATATCAAAATACAAGTCTATTTTAGTATATTTATCATCTTTGGGAGATGATGTTGATGACTTATAGACTATATCAACGATATTCATATAAGGGAGCGGATTAACATTATCTGCACTCAAAAAATACTCTGATTTGGCTTTTGCATAGACTACTTGTTTATCATTAAACATAAACTTTTTATCTAATGCTAAAGTCACGGGATAAGAACCGAATTGAGATGTTGACGAAGTTTCATCAATATATACGGCTTTAATATCTTCATTAGGTTTGATGGTGATATTTTTCTTATCTAAATAGAACCTGATGTTGGCTACCGGATGAAGGTTTACATCTTCATCTTCATAATTTATTTGAACGGTTTGGAAACAATCATAAATTAACGTATCACTTTTTGTGGTAGAGCTCCATATAAAGTAGTAATCACTACCGATAGGAGAACTTATACCGCTTAATGAACGCTCTCTGGAGCAACTGCAAACTACAAGCATTATTAACTGTATCACAAATAAGTGATAAATGCTTTTTAATAACTTCTTTTTCATATATATTTATTTTTTTATTATTAACTTATGGTTATTCGTAAATTAAAAAACATTACTAAAAAATTGACAACATAATTGATTACATAATAAGAAATTTCAGCTTTATTATATATTTATAAAATTTAAAAAGCAATTTTTTTTTTCTAACTCTGATTTACAAA
>JAFYWO010000100.1 GCA_017557925.1 Alphaproteobacteria bacterium
AGGATAAGAAAAAATATTATCATTGTTTTTATAATAAATACTCTCATCACTTAAATATTCTTTAACCAATTCATCTGAAGTTGCATATTTCTTTAAGATTAAGTCGTTAGGAATAAACAACACATTAGCATTTCTGGTTTCTTCAATCATGAAATTATCACTGAAATCTGAGAAGTATTGTTGGATTTCATCATCGGTAATTTGACGCTCAATAACCATATCTAAAGGAGATATACTTACATATCTGAAAGATTTGCGTTGATTATCCATTTTGTGAATAGCTTTACTTAATACTAAAGGAACATTAAACGGAGATACCAAGTCATTTATCAAAATGCTTTTTGCCATCATGCGTTTGATTACGGCAACATACTCATCTTCACTCATTTGAGCGCTTGCCAAATATCTTTTGAATAACTCCGGATTGAATTGTCCGTTTTGTGGGTTTTGAAATTCAGGTCTGGAGAACAAAACTTGTTGAATAAAACCTCTAGGGAAATAAATATCATTTTTCAACAAAGTTTGATCAATAACACTTTCGCTAACGATTTGTTCTAATACATTTTCAGCAATATTACTACGCATTTCATCGGTTAGTTCCGTGTCTTCACCAATAATATTTCTCAAAGCATTTATTTCTTTATTTAGACGATAAGAAAAAGCGCTTTGCGAAGTTTTCTGACCATTAACATTTATAACCGCTTGGTTTTGAGAGGCGTTATTAATATACCCTGTAACACCGAATAAGGAAATAAAACTAACGGCAACTGCCGCAAAAATAATTTTTAATATCCAACTTTCTTTTGCTCTAGCTAATTTACTTATCATTTTTCATCTTCCCAAAAATAAAACAATTTTCCCCATTATAAAAGTAACAAAAAAATATTCAATCCAAATAACAGATATGTGCAAAGTTTTTTTATAAGATATAGTTTAATGATTTTTTGTAAACAACTCATCTTTTTTTCTAGCAAATAAAAAAATGCGTGCTAAAAAAATAGAAGTTATAATTTTTTAAAGGATGATTACAATGGTAAGAAAAACTCTGATTGCAGGCAACTGGAAAATGAATGGCCACATAGAAGATGGTGTTGCTCATGCAAAAGGCGTTGCCTTAGAGGTAAAAAAAGCTGCTCGCAAAGATTGTGAAGTTTTAATTTGTCCCCCGTTTACTTTGTTGATGGCCGCAAAAAAAGCCATTAAAGGTAGTAAAGTTCAATTAGGTGCTCAAGATTGTCACTTTGATTTGAAAGGTGCTCATACCGGAGATATAAGCCCTCTTATGTTGAAAGATTTAGGTTGTCAATATGTTATAGTCGGCCACTCTGAAAGAAGAACAGACCACGGTGAAACAAATGAATTGATAGCTAAAAAAGCTTATTCTGCGATAGAAGCAGGCTTAAAAGTAATTATCTGTATCGGCGAAACAGAAAAAGAGCGTGATGAGAATAAAACTATAGAGGTATGCACTGCACAAATTATGGGTTCTGTTCCATCTAATTCAACCGCTCAAAATACAGTTATAGCTTATGAACCTGTATGGGCAATCGGAACAGGTAAAACACCTACAGCAGAAGATGTAGAAGAAGTTCACGCTTCAATCCGTAAAGTTATTGCTAAAAAATTAGGTCGTGCAAATGCAAATAAAATGCGTATTTTATACGGTGGCAGTATGAAGCCTTCTAATGCAAAAGAATTACTTGCTCTTGAAGATGTAGACGGTGGTCTTATTGGTGGAGCAAGCTTGAAAGTTGCTGATTTTACAGCAATTATTGAGTCATCAAAACAATAAAAAAGGAAATAAAAATGGGATCAGTATTGTTAGTAATTCACTTAATAGTAGCTATTTTATTGGTTACTGTGATTCTAATGCAAAATAATTCAGGAAATGCCTTGAGTGGTTTAGGTGGTGGCAATGGAGCGGATAGTTTTTTATCTGCTCGTGGCAAAGGTAACCTATTAACCAAAACAACCGCTATTCTTGCTACAATATTTTTCGTTACTTCGATTCTTTTAGTTTTATACTATAAGGGAGAAACCAAAGTTAAGACATCTATAACAGATGTAGCTCCGCTTGTAGCAACACAACCGGAAACACCTTCTGTTCCGGCTCAAGAAGCAACTGCTGAAGCTCCTATAAGTGAAGAAAAAGCTTCAGCCGAAGTTCCAGTAGCTTCAACAGAAGCTTCAGCTACGGCAGAAGAAAAAGCGGAATAGGGTATGAAAAATATTTACTAAA
The DNA here is from genome assembly GCA_017557925.1 of Alphaproteobacteria bacterium. Lineage (GTDB taxonomy): Bacteria > Pseudomonadota > Alphaproteobacteria > RF32 > CAG-239 > CAG-267. Next base: position 2,240 of record JAFYWO010000100.1, read on the forward strand.
ATAAAGGCACCACTAAATACGGTGCCTTTTTCACTAAAAAATATGATAAAGAGGTCTTACAAATGTCTGATTTAAATCCAAAAACAAAATTTATTTTTATAACAGGAGGAGTCGTTTCATCTTTAGGAAAAGGATTGGCTTCGGCTTCTCTTGCTTCAATTTTGCAATCAAGAGGTTTTAAGGTTCGTTTAAGAAAACTTGACCCGTACTTAAATGTAGATCCCGGAACAATGAGTCCTTTTCAGCACGGAGAAGTTTTTGTAACAGATGATGGAACTGAAGCGGATTTGGATTTAGGACACTATGAACGTTTTTCCGGTGTAAATGCCAAGAAAAGTGATAGCACAACAACAGGTAAAATTTATCAAAGAGTTATAGATAAAGAACGTCACGGAGACTATCTCGGTGCAACCATACAAGTTATCCCTCATGTTACAAATGAGATAAAAGAATTTATTATAAGCGATTTAGAGGATGAAGATTTTGTTTTATGCGAAATAGGTGGAACAGTAGGTGATATTGAGGGACAACCTTATTTGGAGGCAATTCGTCAACTGGCATACGATTTAGGTAGAGAACGCACAATGTTTCTGCATTTAACACTTTTGCCATATATTCCAACGGCAGGCGAACTTAAAACAAAACCAACGCAACACTCTGTAAAAAAATTGCAAGAGTATGGTATCCAACCTGATATGTTGCTATGCCGTTCACAAATGCCAATGCCTGAAAATGAGAAGAAAAAAATAGCACTTTTCTGTAATATTAGAGAAGAAAACGTTATAACCGCACTAGATGTAAGTAACATTTATCAAGTACCGCTTGCGTATTCAAAAGAGGGTATGGATAAAGCCGTATGTCGTCACTTTAATTTACCTTGTCCTGATGCAGATTTATCAAGATGGGAGAATATTGTTGATGTCTTAAAATCTCCCGAGGGGGAAGTAAGAATAGCTGTAGTCGGTAAATATGTTAAACTTTTGGAAGCTTATAAATCATTGAGTGAAGCTATAAATCACGGAGCTATTGCTAATAAACATAAGGTAAAAATTAAATGGATAGATTCGGAAGAATTGGAAACTAAAAATCCGGAAGAATTTTTGTCTGATGTGAGCGGTATTCTTGTTCCGGGAGGATTCGGTTTGCGTGGAACACAAGGCAAGATAGAAGCCGTAAAATATGCAAGAACGCATAATATTCCGTTTTTAGGAATTTGTTTTGGTATGCAAATGGCAGTAATTGAAATAATGCGCAATGTTTTAGGTGTTGCAAATGCAAATACAACAGAACTTGATGAAAACTGTGAAGCTGTTGTCGGTTTGATGACCGAATGGGATAAAGACGGAGCAAAACAGATTCGCCATAAAGACGGAGATTTAGGCGGAACAATGCGTCTTGGAGCTTATGATACAGTTATAAAAAATGGAACTCTTGCGCATAAAGTTTATGGTTGTGTCAATATTTCAGAACGTCACCGTCATCGTTACGAGGTAAATATCAAATACCTTGAGCAATTAAAAGAAGCCGGTCTGGAAATATCCGGAACATCACCTGATGGTAAACTTCCTGAAATTGTAGAAATACCAAATCACCCGTGGTTTATTGGTGTTCAATACCATCCGGAATTGAAATCAAAACCATTTGAACCGCATCCGTTGTTTGTTGAGTTCATAAAAGCATCAATTAAACAATCAAGATTGGTATAAAGTTGCTAAAAAACTCCCCTTTATTTGGATAAAATAAGGGGGAGTTTTTTTATTAGCGCTATATGTCAGGTCTAAATATTATACCGTAGTTTATGTTTTTTATATGGACACTTTGTTGATGCTACGACACAATACATCTCTTATCAGGCATATAATTATACTTTGATAATATAATCTTGTCTGATTTTTATTTTATTTTTTTTACACATAAAAAAAGAGCACTTTCAAATGAAAGTGCTCTTTTGCAATCTTATGATTTGTTATTCTACTTCAAGTCCTTCAAAGCGTTCTTTAACGGTAACTTTAACACTATTAATACGCATATTATCAACTTCAAGCACATCGTAGATACAGTATTCGTCTTCAACTCTGTCGCCAACATTAGGTTCACGACCTAATAGGTTAAAGACATAACCTCCCATTGTGCTTTCTTCTAATTCTTGATAAGGAAGATCTAAACAATCAAACGCATCTTCTACCAAGTAAACGCCTTCAAAAACGCATACCTTCTCATTGATAACCTTGACTGCTACATTCTCGCCTTCATCGTGTTCATCACGAATATCACCAACAAGTTCTTCTAATATATCTTCCATAGAAAGAAGGCCTGCCGTTCCACCATATTCATCAACTACAATTGCCAAATGAATACGTTTTTTCATCATCTCATGCAATATTTCAGATACTGATTTGTTTTCAGGGACAAACATAATTTTTCTAACGATTTTATTAAGAATATCATTATGTTCCGTATTTTTACATTCCAGCAAATCACGAATATGTATCATACCCAAAATTTGGTCTTTATCAGCATTACAAAGAGGGAAACGAGTGTGTTTATTTTGTTTAACCAACTCCATAATTTCATCAAAACTGCTATTCTTATAAATGCAAACCATATCTTGTCTTGGAATCATAATTTCGTGTGCGGAAATTTCAGAAAAACAAATTGCATTTTGTATAATTTCACTTTCAGTATCATCAATTACTCCACCTTTTTGTGAAGCATCAATAATAAGCTTAATTTCTTCTTCGGAATGAGCCTCAGATGTCTCATCTGCAGCTTGAACACCCATAATTTTCAAAATCCACAAAGAAACGTGGTCAAAACACCAAATAACAGGAGTGAAAACTTTATTAAAAGTATACAAAGGTATTGCAACTTTTAATGTGTATTCTTCTGTGTTTTGAATAGCTAATGTCTTTGGCACCAATTCGCCCAAAACAACGTGTAAGAGTGTAATAAAAGTAAATGCCACACCAAAGCTAACAGAATGTAACAATACGGCATTATCTGCAAAAAAATCCTTAAATGCTTCTTCCAAAAGTCTGGAAACAGCAGGTTCACCCAACCAACCTAAACCCAAAGAAGCAAGAGTAATACCCAACTGTGTAGCGCTAAAATAAGTGTTTAATTGTTCAGAAATCTTCAAAGCGACTTTAGCTCTTTTGCTACCATTATGCGCTAATTCTTCTAATTTTGTTTTACGAATTTTTACAATGGCAAATTCAGAAACCACAAAAAAAGCATTACAAAAAACTAATACTAAAACCAATACAAGATTGATTACATAACTATAATAGGGACTCATATCTATTTTTAATTTTACCTCAATACGTTAAACATAACGCCCAAATTATAACCTCAATATTAGAAAAGTCAATACTTTATTTAGATAAAGCTATATACAAAAAATGCCATTGTAAAAAAAATATATATACCTTGTTTGATTATACATCAAGCATTACAGGCATTTGTTTTCTTTTAAAAGAAGAATTTTCAACTAAAGTTTTTACCTTGTTTATAACTTTTTCATCACCTGTGATATTTGATTTTTTTTCATCAACAATTTGCCTTAAAATATCATCTAAGACATCATAGGGTGGTAGAGAATTTTCATCCTTTTGATTATAACAAAGTTCTGCACTTGGAGCTCTGTTTATTACTTCCTCAGGCAAAACTTTTTTGTTACGATTAAGCCAACGAGCTAATTGAAAAATTGTTGATTTATAAACATTGCCGATAGGCATGACTCCGCCACAGGTATCTCCATACAATGTGCAGTATCCTGTTAATGCCTCAGATTTATTACCGCAAGCCAAAACCATAGCTTTGTCTTGGTTGGAAAAAGCCATAAGTATTTGTCCTCTAATCCGAGCCTGCAAGTTTTCAATCACAATTCCTTTAATCTTATTGTTAAATGCTTTTTCCAAAACCTCAACTTCATAATCAACAAGTTTATCAATATCAATCTCTTGATAATCAAGGTTATTTTGTTTTGATATTTCTCTGGCAATATCCAGGCTCAAATCAGAAGTATATTTAGTTTTCATCATTACAGCTTTGACGTTTTTTCCCCCTAAAACCTCACTTGCAAGAACCGCAACAACCGCACTGTCAAGACCACCGGATAATCCGAGTATAACCTTATCAAACCCATTGTTATCTAAATGTATTTTTAGGCCTTTTTTTAATTTGTTCCATAATTTTTCCATTTTTTATCTCCCTGTATACAGGTTTATTAAATTTTGTTGCAAAGAAAATAAACTGTTTTCTAAACCAACTCCGTAAATATGAGGATTAGATAATCTTTTATGACTATTATCAAGCTTGTTTAGATTTTCTTTTCCATAAGCTTGAATGATATTTAAATCACTTTCAGGAATATTAACAAATTTACCATCAATCATTAAATAGTCTAAAAGAACTCTTGCCTCTGTTCCTTTTTTTATGATTTTTTTATCTCCATTAAGACTTCCGATTTTATAAGAAATCAAATCTCTGTTTAATTTTTGGTCTTCAACAACGTTATCATCGCATCTTACAATTACATCACCGTCAAATTTGTTATTTTTTATAATTCTGACAACATTTGTTGCTCCGGGAATTGTTGTTTTTCCTTCTGCAATCTTTATTTTTGGTTCTCCCATATAAGATTTAGTCTTAAACACACCTCCCAAAGCCGGAGTGTCGTATGCCGTAACTAACTTTGTTCCGGCTGCCATAATATCAAAAGGAGCCTTTTGAATTGCAACCAAATTTTCAATTGCATATTCATCTAAATCATTGGAAGCAATAAGCTTGGCATCCTTAAATAAATATGATTTTTTTGTTTTTTTAGCTTCAGTTTCAATAATTTTCTTTGCCTCTTTTGCCCAATATGCAAGGTCGCCGGAATCAATTCTCATTCCCATAAGTTTTATTCCCGTTTCCAAAGAAGCTTTTATTGCATTTTTAATACCTTCTCTTGTATCATAAGTATCTACCAAAAGAATGGTATTTCCAACAGAAGACTTCATATATTTCTTAAAAGCATCAAGTTCATTTTCAAAACTCATAATAAAAGAATGCGCCATAGTTCCGCTTACCGGTATACCGAAGTTTTTTCCGGCAACAATATTAGATGTTCCGACAGCTCCACCTATAAATGATGCTCTTGAAGCACTAAGTCCGCCTAATTCTTGTCCACGTCTGACACCAAATTCCAATAAAGGACGTTCAATACCATCTGACTTACAAGCCAAAGCCATGCGGCTTGCTTTTGTAGCAATTAAACTTTGTGAATTAAAAATGTTCAAAAGAGCTGCCTCAACCATATCAACCTGCCAACAAGGACCTGATACGCTGTAAACCGGTTCATTAGGAAATACAACTTCGCCTTCTTTTACGCATTTAATTGTAAGTTGAAGTTTTTGTTTGCTTAAAAAGTCCAGAAATTCTTTTTTAAATTTTGGGTTTCCATCTGCATTTTTCAGGGTTTTTAAATATTTTATATCATCACTGTTAAAACCCCAATTATCAAGCCATTGCGAAAATTCCTTAAGACCTGCCGTCATTAAATAGCTTCCGCCAAACGGACATTTTCTAAAAAATGCTTCACTTGTTTTTATTTCATTTTCTTTTTTGCTGAAAAACCAAGCTTGCGCCATTGTTAAGTGATATAAATCCGCAAATAAAGCCGAACCTGTTGAAACTACATTTTCTCTAACATTTTTCATCATAACTTTTCTCCTAAATACTAACGTCTAACCAAATTTTGTTCAATTTTTTTACTCAATAACGTTGAGCGAAAAAACTGTTGCGTAGTGATGGTTTTTAATTTTCCCGCTTCAATAAAAGGTCTGTAAACCTCGTCTTGTAAAATATCTGTTATCTGCAAATTTAGTCCTTTACACAAATCTTCAATAACAAATACGTTTGCGCCTTTTTTCAAAAAACCGTCCATTGCCTGTTTAACGCAAATATCACTTAAAACTCCGCATAAATACACATCTGTTTTGCCGGAATATGTATCTGATAAAATTTGATTGTTTTTGGCTTCGTTCCAAATATTTGTAGATGATTTGAATATTTTTTGAATATTCAATCCTTTTTTAAAAGGAGCAGCTTGTTCCCATCCCCAAGTGCCGTAAATACAATGTTTTCCAAAACTTTTAGCCTCTATTGTATTGTCGTATGTTTCCTCAAAGTGGGTATCATAGCTATCTACAATCGTATCAAAACTATTTTTGAATATGTTATTTGCAAATTTTTTATGTTTTTCAATTAAATCACAATCATTTATACTAAGAAGTCCGTCAGGAGCTACAAAATCATTTTGAAAGTCAATCCTAACTAAAATACGTTTATTCATCTTAAAATTCCCTTTCGGCTTATCGGGTTACGTAAAAGACTTGTCTTCTATAAGCCCTGCAGAAGACACAAGCCTTAATAAATTTACTAAATAATACCTTTTTTCTTATTAAAGTATTCTTCAACCAAACTATGATTTTCTTTAGCAATAAAATTTTTCCATCTTTTATCGCCGAATTTTATCATATCACGAACCATCGAACCTGTAACAAACGGGAAGTTTTCATCAGTTCTGTCTACAAGCTCAATAAATTTGAAGTGTTCCTTAAACCAATGAGCATCATAAGACGAACCTGCATAATAAACATCCGGTTTATCAAGCATCGGAAAACTTTCTTCTATAAAGTCCAAAACATAATCAGCCCATTCTGCAGGATTATTTATATCAAACAATCCGACAATTTTTAAGCGGTCATATTCTTCTTTGCCTTTATAGATATTTTGAATCATCTTCTTTCTGGTTGTATAATTAAGGGGATTACGAGAAGTCCCTTGCTCTTGGATACTACCTAATATGACAGTAACCTTATCGCACTCCTCAAGCATCTTATCAATCAGCTTTTGGTGTCCGATATGAAAGGGTTGTGCTCTCATAATGGTAAGACCGTGTATATACTTAAAATCAGACATTAAAAAAACTCCTTTATTAGGAGCCATCAACAAAATCACATAAACTAAACTTAAATCAATTAAAAAAAAGTTTGTCTATCAATCTTATCAAACTGGCTCGGTTTGTGAAAGTTCTATGCTCATAAGCCCTGCGAGCATCAAGAACAATTTTATAGTATAAAAAAAATAAAAAATGTCAACCCAAAAATATTATACTTGACTTTTTTATCCCCAAAATACTAACCTCAAACAAAAGGAGGTAATAATGAAGATAACTGTTTTAGGCTCCGGTTCTGCTTATGGAGTTCCAATGATGTTTAATACTTTTGGAAATGCTTCTTCTTGTAATCCCAAAAATAACCGCACACGTCCCTCTGTTTTTTTAGAAACTGAAGATAAATGTGTTTTGATAGATGCAGGTCCTGAGTTACGTCTTCAAATATGCAGCGCATAGCTGATCAGTGCGTCGCCGG
>JAFYWO010000101.1 GCA_017557925.1 Alphaproteobacteria bacterium
ACGTCAGTCATTGCGAGCGTAGCGTGGCAATCCAGTATACCCAGCCCTCGTCATGCGAGCCGTTAGGCGTGGCAATCCAGTCTAAAACAATCAAGCTTATTCAATGTGGCAAGCCACTTATGGATTACCACGTCGCATTCGCTCCTCGTGATGACGAAAGAGAGGAAACGTCTCATAGTTACAAAAAGGCGTTTCTCGTGATGACAAAAGAGGAAACACCTCGTGGTTACAAAAGACACTCTTTGTGATGGTGAGAGGAACCTCTCTCGTGATTGGTAGTTAAAAATATACCCTCCTCATTATAAGCATAACACAAAAAGGAGCGATTTTTACAATCGCTCCTTAGCAGTATTCAAAAGTATAATACTTTTTTATTCCGCACTCTCAATTTGTGCTACTTCTTCTTGCTTCATCAACTCAATTTCTTTATCATTTTGAGCTGCAACTTTACGAAGAGCACGAAGAACACTACCTGTACCTGCAGGAACAAGACGACCAACTATCACGTTTTCTTTCAAGCCGTGAAGTTTATCAACTTTTCCTTCAACTGCAGCTTCTGTAAGAACTCTTGTTGTCTCTTGGAAGGAAGCGGCAGAAATGAATGACTTAGTCTGCAAGCTTGCTTTTGTGATACCGAGAAGAACAGGATTTGCCTCAGCCTCTCTGTATCCTTCTTTGCGAGCTTTTTCATTGATTAACTCAAATTCATCCCTGTCTAACTGTTCGCCAACAAGAAGTGTTGTATCACCAGGTTGAGTAACTTCAACCTTGCGAAGCATTTGAGAAACGATAACTTCAATATGCTTATCATTAATCTTCACACCTTGCATACGATATACGTCTTGAACTTCTTTAACCAAGTATTCTGCCAATGGCTTAACACCCAATACTCTCAAAATATCGTGAGGAGCTTGAGTTCCTTCAACAAGCATATCTCCCTTCTTAACGGTATCGCCATCTTGAACAACCATACGTCTTCCTTTAGGAATGAGATATTCATACTCTTTACCATCATCACTAATAACAACGATACGTTGTTTTGCTTTATAGTCTTTACCAAATTCAACTACACCATCAACATCAGAGATGATTGCAGGATCCTTTGGTTTACGAGCTTCAAACAATTCAGCAACTCGTGGCAAACCACCGGTAATATCTTTTGATTTCAAGCTTTCTTTTGGAAGTCTCGCAATAATATCACCGGCCTTAATTTCTGTTCCATTGTCAACAGCCAACACTGCATCAACAGGCAAGTAGTAACTGATTTCCTTACCGTTATCTAACAATACCGGTTTGCCTTTCTTATCTTTTAATACGATAGAAGGACGAAGACTTGCGTTAGCACTACCACCACGTTTCCATTCGCTTACAACTTTAGAAACGATACCGGTTGTTTCGTCTTGAACTTCTTTAAGAGAAAGACCTGGAATCAAGTCAACCAATTCAACATTACCGCCTTTTTCAGAAATAACAGGGGTAGTAAACGGATCCCATTCTGCAACTTTTTGACCTTTTGCAACTGTTGAGTTAAGTTCAACCAAAATCTTAGTTCCGTAAGGAATACGGTGACGAGATTTTTCACGACCTAAGTCATCAACAATCAAAATATCACTGTTACGAGAAAGAACAATCAAACCATCGTCAATAGCAACTGTCTTTGCATCTTCAAGTTTGATAATACCTTCAAAAGGAACTTCAACGCTGGATTGTTCCGCAGATGCAGAAGCCGCACCACCGATATGGAAGGTTCTCATAGTTAACTGTGTTCCAGGCTCACCAATAGATTGAGCAGCAATCACACCAACAGCTTCACCAACGTTAACTGCAGTTCCACGAGCCAAGTCACGACCATAACAAGCAGCACATACACCGTGTTCGGATTTACAAGTCAAAACAGACCTAATCATAACACGTTCAACACCTGCTTTTTCAACTCTTTCAACGTCGTTCTCGTCAATAAGTTTACCTTTCTTAACGATTACTTCGCTTGTTTCAGGATTCAAGATATCTTCTTGAGCTGTTCTACCCAAAATTCTTTCGCCGATAGAGGCAATAACATTACCACCATCAACTACAGGGCGAACAACGATACCTTCTTCACTACCGCAGTTTGTTTCTGTAATAACAACATCTTGTGCAACATCAACCAAACGACGTGTCAAGTAACCAGAGTTAGCTGTTTTTAACGCAGTATCTGACAAACCTTTACGAGCACCGTGTGTAGAACTAAAGTATTCTGACACGGTCAAACCTTCTTTAAAGTTTGAAATAATAGGTTGTTCAATAATCGCACCATTAGGTTTAGCCATCAAACCACGCATACCTGCCAACTGTTTCATTTGCGCCTTAGAACCACGGGCACCTGAATCAGCCATCATAAATACTGCATTCATCTGACCGTCTTCGTTGATTTTTGAAATACCTTTCATCATTTCTTCTGTCAAGCTAAAGTCACAAGCTGCCCAAATGTCAATCACCTTATTGTATTTTTCACCTGAGGTAATCAAACCGTTTTGGTATTGTTGCTCAAACTCTTTAACTTTTTTAGATGTTTCTGCAATAAGGTCTTTTTTCGCATTAGGAACAATCAAGTCATCTTTACCGAAAGAAATACCTGCTTTACAAGCATTTTCAAAACCTAAACTCATAATTTTATCAACCATTATGCAGGTTTCTTTTTGTCCGCAGAAACGATATACGGTATCAATAATTTCACCGATTTCTTTCTTTCTCAAAAGTCTGTTTACAAGACTGATAGAAATTTTTTCGTTATCAGGCAAAATATCAGAAATAATGATACGACCCGGAGTTGTTTCCAACAAACCGTAAACTCTTTCACCTTTATCGTTTACATAGTGCATACGGCACTTGATTTTTGCGTGTAAATCAACAGTTTTAGCATTCAAAGCAAGCATAACTTCGTTTACATCAGAAAAAATACTGCCTTCACCAATTACACCTTCTGCCATATATGACAAGTAGTAAATACCCAAAACCATATCTTGAGAAGGAACGATAATAGGTTTACCTGAAGCAGGAGCTAAAATGTTGTTTGTAGACATCATCAATACACGAGCTTCTAACTGAGACTCAACAGACAATGGAACGTGAACAGCCATTTGGTCACCGTCAAAGTCTGCGTTGAACGCTGTACAAACAAGTGGGTGCAAGTGAATTGCTTTACCTTCAACCAAAACAGGTTCAAATGCTTGAATACCAAGTCTGTGAAGTGTAGGAGCACGGTTAAGCAAAACAGGATGCTCACGAATAACTTCTTCTAAGATATCCCATACTTCTACTCTTTCTTTTTCAACCATACGTTTAGCTGCCTTAATTGTTGTAGCCATTCCGTAGAGCTCTAATTTAGCATAAACAAAAGGCTTAAACAATTCTAACGCCATTTTCTTAGGTAAACCACATTGATGAAGTTTTAATTGTGGACCAACTGTAATAACTGAACGACCTGAGTAGTCAACACGTTTACCAAGTAAGTTTTGACGGAAACGACCTTGTTTACCTTTAAGCATATCAGATAAAGATTTCAATGGTCTTCTGTTTGTTCCGGTAATTGCTCTTGCACGACGACCGTTGTCAAACAATGCATCAACAGACTCTTGAAGCATTCTCTTTTCATTACGGATAATAATGTCTGGAGCACGCAATTCAATCAATCTTTTCAAACGATTATTTCTGTTGATAACACGACGATACAAATCGTTCAAATCAGAAGTTGCAAAACGACCGCCATCTAATGGAACTAAAGGACGTAACTCTGGTGGAATAACCGGTAATACATCCAAAATCATCCATTCAGGTTTTGTATTAGATTCAATGAAAGATTCAATAATCTTTAATCTCTTAACAATTTTCTTTCTCTTTTGTTCAGATGTATTATCTACCAACTCTTCACGAAGTTCTTTTCTAACACCTTCCAAATCAATGTTAGCCAAAATTTCTTTAATGGCTTCAGCACCGATACCGGCTTTGAAAGTATCTTCACCAAATTGGTCTAATTTATCCTGATAATCATCTTCTGTCAAAAGTTGATATTGTTTCAAATCAGTCAAACCTGGTTCAATTACAATGTAACTTTCAAAATAAAGCACTCTTTCCAACTGTTTCATTGGAATGTCTGTAATCATAGAAATTCTGCTCGGCAAAGATTTCAAGAACCAAATATGTGCAACAGGAGCAGCCAACTCAATATGTCCCATACGTTCACGACGAACTTTGGAAAGAGTAACTTCCACACCGCACTTTTCGCAGACGATACCACGATATTTCATTCTCTTATATTTACCGCACAAGCATTCATAATCCTTTACAGGACCGAAAATTCTTGCACAAAACAAACCGTCTCT
>JAFYWO010000102.1 GCA_017557925.1 Alphaproteobacteria bacterium
GAAGTTGTTGCAAGAATTGGCGATAAAGTAGAATTTGCGACAGATAAAAAAGGCAAAATAATAGGTGTTGTTGGTGATTATTCAAATCTTGCATTAGATGATAAAGGTAAAGTAATAGGACACGTTGGACATGATGGTAAGGTTTATAATTTTGATGGTGTTGTGATCGGTTTTGTAGATGAAAACGGTAATATAATGACCTCAAAAGGTATAAGAATTGGTGCTGTAGTAAGAAAAGATTTGATAGCTGTATCTCCAAGCGGATATAGTCTTGGAGTTATAAATAGCCGTGGAGAAGTTATCAATTTGAAACAAGAGATAATTGGTAAAGTTCTGCCTAATTCTTTAATAAAGGCAACAGAAGGCGGAAATATAATAGGAAAAGCAGTTATAGGCGGAAAGGCAGTCGGTTGGGGGTGTAAAACTCTTGGATATGTTGATAAAGATGGCAAAGTAAAAAAAGAAGGTAAAGATACAGGCTATAAGATGCTTTTTGATAGAAGTATTGTTGATAAAGAGGGAACAGTTATAGGTGGTATTGCAAAAGTCGGAATAGTAAGAGATGAAAAATGCAATATTATAGGAAAAGCAAGTTATGATGGTTTTGTGAAAAATTCAGAAGGTCAATATATAGGATGTGTAAATCCGGATGGCTCGGTTATAAATAAAGATAAAAGAATAGGGCGTGTGTATGATATGTCTTATGCTTTGTATTATAATGGAGAAATTATGGGAACATTAAATCCTAACGGAATGGTTTATTCTTATAATCAAGCAGTAGGTTGTGCAAATTTAGACGGTGAAATATTAAATCGTGATGGATTTATTATAGGTCATATTATGGATAAAACACAAGCATATGATATAAATGCGGAGTTTATTGATAATATATCTAAAGTAACTTATAACAACACGGAAGTTATTCCTAATACAACAATTTTGATGAATAAATGGCTTGTAAATCCTAAGAAAGAAATAAAGGGTGTATTAATGCCTGAAAAAAATATAATAGTTGATGCAAGAGGTGAGGTTATAGGACATCTGTTTGCGGATGGTTATATTTATAATGAAAAAGGAATTGCTGTAGATGAATTTATGCTTGACGGAACAGGTATTTATGAAAAAAGAACAGGCAATGTTTTACCTCAAGGTAATGTAGTAGATTTTAACGGAGATGTTATTGGTTTTGTAAGTGATGATGGTAGCGTAATAGATATTTTAGGTAACATTTACGGTAAAATTGATGGTAAAGGTATAATGTTTGATAAAGATGGTAACTATTCAGGCGGTGTTGTAAAAACCGGTGCCGGAATGGGATATGACGGCTCATATTTAGGTTATGTCAGTAAAAGTGGAAAAGTAATAGATGTTGATGGAAAAGTAACAGGTGTTGTTAGTTCTGAAGGTCATATTTTGGACTTAAATAAACAAATAATAGGTGAAGTAATTGGTGAGAATTTTGTAATAGATGTTTGGGGTAATATAAAAGGTTATATAAATGCCTTAGGTGATATTGTCGGTTTAGATGATACGATTATAACAACAGTTCTTCCCGGAGGTGCTACAAATAAAAATTATAGTATTTTAGAAAGAGGAGTTGTTCTTGATTATTCCGGACGTGTAATAGGTCAGGTTTCAATGGACGGAAGCGTTGTTTCTGCGGAGAATAAAAAAGTAGGTAAAGTATTTGCTTTAGGTCAAGTTGTTGATAATAGCGGAAAATTGATTGGTGAAATTGTGAAAAATGATATAGTTATTAACCAAGAAGATAAAGTAATCGGTTATGTATCAGCAGATGCAAAAGTAGTAAATAAAGAAAATAATATAATAGGACGAGTAATACTACCTAATTTAGCTGTAGATAACAATGGAAAAATTATGGGACATACATATAAAATTGGTGCTAATATATTAAGCAACGATGGAAAGTATGTCGGTAGATTGTCTTTTAATGGTGAAGTAAGAGGTCTTACCAATGGTAAGATTGGATACCTAAAAAGTAATGGCTCATATGTTAATAATCGTAATATTGTTTCAGGCTATGTATTGGACGAAGTAGCACAAAATCGGAGGAACTAATTTGTATATAAGGATGTCAAAAATAAAAAAGATAGCATTATCTGTTTTGCTTATAGCAAATATAAGTTTTAGCGCTAATGCCTCAGACATAAGTGCTCTAAATTTTAGTGGTGACTTTCTTGGTAAAGTTATACCTGATGGTTCGGTTATAAATTCTGAGAATGAAATAATAGGACACATAACTGCAGACGGATATGTAATAGATGAAGAAAATAATTTAATAGGTGGAATTGTTCCTCAAGGTATAGCAATTTCTTCAAGTAATAAAGTTCTTGGTAAAGTAAATAATGATGGTTCTGTAACCAAAGGAACAGATTCTGTTATAGGTAAAGTGTTGCCTAACGGATTAGTTGTTAATGACAATTATGATGTTTTAGGTGGAGTCGTTTCACAAGGTCTTGTATATAATGATAGCGGAAAAATAACAGGTAGAGTTTCCGGTGATGGTCGTTTTTATGATTTAGTCAGTAACAAACAAGGAATGGTAACGTCAACAGGATATGTATATATGCCTATGGGAGAAGATAATAAATTAGAATTATCCGGAAAATTGATGTTATCAAAAATTGTTGTTTCATTTAGCGGTAAGTTCTTGGGAAGTGTTGCTCCGGATGGCAAAGTATTTGACTTGAACAAAAATATTTTAGGTTTTATTCACGCAAACGGATATGTCTATGATGCGAATAATAAAGCTATAGGGCATATTGTGAAAAGTGGTTATGCTTTTGATTTTAATGGCAGATATCTTGGTGTTATAAGCTATAATGGTGAGGTTGTAGATAAAGGAGTTGTTACATCTTATGCCGTAAATGAAGATAGAGTAGTTGATAAATCTGGTAATGTTATTGGTTTTCAAGTTTCTTTAAACGCAACAGCTAATGCTTTGGATGGGAGCTTTTTAGGTTATATTATTCCTAAGGGAAACATAGCAAAAGGAAGAGAAATTGTAGGAAAGATAAATGCCAGTAGAGATGTTGTTGATGCTAAAGGTGTAAAAATTGGTTATATCAATGGTGAAGGACCTATTTTTGACTATTTGGGAAGAATAAGAGCAAATGCGTCTGTCGGTGGAATTGTAACCAGTCTTGAAGGATTAGAGCAGGGCTTTATGCGAAAAAAACAAGCTTTTGATTATAAAGGCAGAGAGATAGGAAGTTTGCTTTCCGGCAGATTGGTGTTTGATAAGTCAAATCAATATATAGGTATAAGTGGTGTAAACAGTATTATAGAACAAAATACAGAAACATATACTATTTCTCCGTATGGATATGTGTTTAATAAAGATGGAGAAGTTGTTGGTAATAATATTTTATTTTCAGGAATTTATAGTCCGGAAGGAACAATGTTATCTTATACGTCAGCAGAGGGTAATAGTGAGAGTTCATCCTTAAATGAGATATCAAAATTAGATGCAAATGGTATACTGATTGATAAAAATAATAAAATTTTAGGCGGTGTGGTATCTGCAAATTACGCAACGGATTTTATGGGAAAAAGTTTGGGTTATCTTAATGCTACAAATTGGATTATTGATAATGAAAATAAAAGAAAATCAAAAATTTTGCCAAATAATGCTATAGCTGATATAAATGGCAACGTGATATATAATAATTTGGCAGGAAATGATAGATTAAGTATTAGCATAAATGGAGATATAATCGGATATAATACAGATAAAGGAACTGTAGAACAAGGAAAACAAATTATTGGTAATATAACATCCAGTAAATATGTGGTTGATAATATGGGCTCTTTATATGGAAAAGTTTTGCCTTATGCAACCGCAGTAAATAAAGATTGTAAGTTTTTAGGTGTTGTATCCGGTAATGGAGAGATACGCAATTATAAGAATTCATATATAGGAACGGTATTGTCAAATGGGCAAGTGATAAATGATGCTGAAGAAATTATAGGTCATGTCATAACACCGGGAGTTATTATTGGTGCAAATGGTGATGTTGTCGGAACCGAAAATATATTGGGGCAGGTTCTAAATTATCAAAATCAGAACTTAGGATGTCAGGATATAAACGGCTTTATAAGAAATAAAGGTAAAGAAATTATAGCTCAAAAAGTAACATATAATTCTGTTATGAGTTTTGATGATAAGATAATAGGATATACCGATATTTCAGGAAAAATTTTAGATAATTCAGGCGTTCAAATATCTAGTTTAGACTTAGATGGAAATATTTTTTCAAAAGAAGGAGAAAGTTTAGGGCTTGTATTTAAATATGCTGTTGCGTTTGATGAGAATAATACATATTTGGGTAGAATTGATTTTTATGGTAATGTATTTTCTGATAAAGGAGAAATTAAAGCCAAAACAGATAATAACGGTGTAGTGCATACAATAAGTGGTAAAAAAGGATATGCCTTGTATGATTTGTATGTTTATGATGCGGATGGTAATACCAAAGGCTATATAGCAAAAAATGGTAAGGTATATAGCATAATGGGAGATATTATAGGTGCTATGTATAATGGTTTTGTAATAGATAAAAAACAAAACTTAATAGCAAGGGCTTCCAGAGATTATAACATAAGAGATGATAATAATATAAGTATTGGTTATTTGACTTTTGACGGAAGAGTAATAAATACAAAAAATGTAAACATAGCTAAGTTGGAAAAAGATGGTAATATAGTAAATGATAAAAATGAGGTGATAGCAAAAGCCCATTATTTACAATACTATCAAGGTCCGAGTTATCCTAAATCAAAATCAGATAAAAAAACAAAAGAAGAAAAAGAATCATCAAAAAGAAAGAAAAATACATCAAATACTGATAGTCAGGATACATCAGAAGGATATAACACAGATGATCAAAGTAATGAATTTGATGATAAAACTTTATTGCAAGGAAAAAAGAAGAAATATGGAAGTTATGAAGAAGATAATTCTTCAGAAGATAGAAACAATGATAGCGAATATGAAGATACAGAAACGGATTTGGATGAAGATACTGAAAGTTTAGAAACTTCAGACGGCTCTAAAAATAAATCCCAAATATCTAATAAAGAAAAAGAAGAAGTAGCTAAAACAAGGTTGAATCATAAAGCTATCGGCATTGCAATAACTCCGGGAGGAAAATACTTTGGTGATGTGTATGACAATAATACCGTGATAGGTAATGACGGAGAGATAGTAGGATATCTTGATGAAGAAAATAATGTAGTTGATGAAGATGGAAATGTTGTCGGAAGTTTTGACCGCAGAAGTAATGATAGAATGAAAAGACCGTCTAATAGAAATTGGGTGGAAATGCAAGTCCGTAATGCAACAATATCTCCTTATGCCAGCAAAGATGATATTACAAATGTAGGTCCCGGTGGAGGTGTAGGTCCTGGTGGACGATATAATCCCAGACGAGCTGAAATTCTTGCACAAATGCATCAAGAAAGAAGAATGAGTATGACAAATGCTCAAGTTCAAAGCGGTTATAATGCTGAATCATATACAGGATGGCAAGATGATTGGGGCGTAAATAGACAAATATCAACATTAAGGGTTGATATGAGTAACGTTATTACAGCAGACAAACCAATTCCTGCAGTACTTGCAAGGTCTTTAGTTTCATTAGGTTCCGCACCGATAACGGCAATAGTTGAAAGAAATATATATGGCGATGCTGGAAGAAATGTAATTATTCCTGCCGGAAGTAGGATTATTGGTGGTCTGCAAACTATTGGTGACCATAGTCGTTTTGATGCTTCAACCGGTGGAGCAAAAATAGAAATCAATTGGAATAGGATTATCAGACCTGATGGTATTGCATTTATGATAAGTAGCGCTCAAACTGGTGATGCACAAGGCCGAGGCGGTGGTGCTTTAGGTTATGTGGACGAGCAATTAGTTAAAAAATATACGTTACCTATTGTTGGAACTATGGTTACTTCTGCTATTACATATATGATGGCAGCAGATGATGATGCGACATATAAAGGTGAAAATTCTGTTGAAAGTTCTAAACAACAAGCGGCTTCTGATGCAAGAGACCAGTTTATGACCAAGATGGATGAAATTTTACAAGAAATTATTGATAGTAAAAAAGAAATAGAGCCTGTAACATATGTTCCTGCCGGAACTAGGGTTATAATTTATCCTATGACAGATTTGTGGTTAAGAACGACAAAAGATATAGAAAAAGGTGTGATGAGTTATAATCCGGTTGGAACAGAAAATGTTTTGGTAACGTCTGATGGAAATCCGTCAAATGCAACAACTACCACAACCGTTGGTAATACACAACAAAAGGTTATTATGGGTAATCAAAATAATAATAACCAACATTAGAGTAATAGATGTCTTTTCATCTATTTTAAATGCATAGAAAAAGATATCATAAATTCCTTGTCCTATCAGTGCAATACACCCTCCACCAAGAAAAGCTATAATTGCGTTTTTAGTTTTACCA
>JAFYWO010000103.1 GCA_017557925.1 Alphaproteobacteria bacterium
CCTGAAGAAGATAAGGAAGTGCTTAAACAAAAGCTAAAAGAAGCTAAAAAAGCATATAGAGAAAAAGGTGAAATGAAAAAAGTTGTAGGTGGTTTTGAGGCGTTAGCCAAGATGATAGGAGGAAGTGAGGGAAGATAGTTTATAATAAGTGTAAAAAAAACGCCAAGATTTAGGTCTTGGCGTTTGATGTTATTTAAGTAATGAACAAAGAGAGTATTCAACTTCGTTCATACTTGTTTTAGTGCGCATTCCATGTGTGTCGTTTTGAATTATCTTGATAATAGTTTCAGGTGAAGAAATTTTATCAGATAAATTTAAGACATCAGTTACTTTGACGGCAGGGTCATTTCTTCCAATAAGTAGGTGTGCAGGGCAAGCAAGAGATATGTTTTCTTGTTTGCGAATTTCTTCGGTGGATGAAATGAATTTTTCCGTTAGTTTGAATGGAATGCGTTTGTCTTGTAAATAAAAAACAGTGTACCCCTGTTTTTTTAGGTCTTCTTGTTGGTCGGGACAAAGTTTTTGTCGCCAATCAATATCTGCTGCGCTTAAAGTGATAACACCTTTAACTCGCTCTTTGAAATATGGAGCGGTAAAAAGGCTGATGATGCCACCTAAGCAGGAGCCGACAAGAATTACGTTGCCAGTTATGATATTGGTTAGCAAATATTTTAGTTGTTCTATCCAAGTAAAAATATCTGCTTTATCATATTGCTCTAAGTCATTAGAATGACCGGCAAGTTCATACCAACAAAAAGAAGAGTGTAAGCGTGTTGCAATTTCGCAAATCATTTTGGGTTTGCGATGTTGATTGCGTGCTTGTTGACCGTGTACATAGACGACCGTAGTTCCGGTTGAGTTAACAACAGGGTGTGTGATTTTTACTTGAAAATCATACCCTTGAAAAACCTCAGTTAATTCTCTGTTTTTCATAATTATATAAATTTTATGATAATATAGTTGCAAGATGAGTATAGGGCAATTTATTTTAAAATCAATAATATAATTTTGTTAGCGATTTATAATGTTGGGTAATCTGTTATTGTTGGTTGGATATTAGGGGTTAGGGCTTTTTTTATGTATTTTAGAGGAATTGATTGGATGATGATTATCCTGTCATCTAATTGATAGATGGTGTTTTCTATTTTATTTTGGTAGTCTAAAGGGTTCATGTTTTTGGGGAAGATTGTTGATGTTTGTGTTTCTATTAGGTTTAGTTTTGTTTGTGTTTGATTTGGTGAAAGTTTGTGTGGTGATGTATTTGGAGAGCTGTTTGGGGTGATGGATGTGTTTTCGTTATTCAATAATTGGATGTAGTTGTTGGGTTGAGTTACTGTTATTTCGTGCCTTTTTCCATTGGAAGTTGCGGCAGACCCTATTATTTCAGTTGATTGATTTGGGGCTGCAGTAATAATTAATGATGATAAAATTAGCGATAGCATACATAACTCCTTTTCTTATTTAAATAATATATTGTTGCATATTTTAAATATTTGAGTTCAAAAAAAGTGGTAAAAATGATTTTTTTGTCAATATGATTCAACGTGAATCTCTGCAAGGGTTTTTAAAAGATATTTTTTTTAATTTTTTTTCGTTTTTTGTGCATTTTTTGCTTGCATTATTAAAATTTAAATGTTACAAGTGTCGAGCAACAAAAAGTAAAGGAAGTGTTAACTTTCTTGCGAATCAAATATAACCCATAATGCAGACGAGTGTTGCGAAAGTTTGCAGTAATTTTTTTAGATGGCAAATTCCATTGTGGTATTTTTTGCCATTTAGTTATAGGAAAAGTGTTAAAATGATGGATACACAAAATATCAGAATCCGCCTTAAGGCTTTTGATCATCGTTTATTAGATTTGTCTACTAAAGAGATTGTTCATACAGCTAAAAGAACCGGAGCTAATGTTAGAGGACCAATTCCTCTTCCAACTAAAATTGAGAAGTTTACG
>JAFYWO010000104.1 GCA_017557925.1 Alphaproteobacteria bacterium
ATGTTTTGGCTTTAGAATAAGATGCTGTGCCAAAAATATCAGCAATTTCGTAAGGATTGTAGTATGACATAAAAACTCCTTTTATAAACATTTTTTTATGACTTTATTGCTACAAAAAATAAAAATCAAGTCTTTTTAAGTATATGCAGTTATATTATTAAAATTAACAATCCAGTATCACAATGCCCACAAATTCGGGGCTTCTGTTATATATCTTCTGTGGTAGCAAAACATGGATATTTCTGCTTAAGACCTACTGTCTTAAAAAAGTTAATTACAAGATATTTGTAAAATTATAAATGGTAAGTATTATTTCTTGCAGCCGCAACATAAGTCTGCATTTGTGTTTGTTTGTTTGATGTTTTTTGAATCACTTGGCGCAAATCTTCCATATTTTCACGATGAATATATTTTCTTGTGTCGCGCAACAGACCACCGCTACTTGGCTGATATTTAGCATAATGCCCAACCGTAGCGCCATCATTATCTTTGATTAGCAGGTTAGCATTTTGAGAAATAAGATACATAGATAATTCATGAAATTTATTTGATTTATCAAAATTTGTATAAATATGATTAAATTCATTCACAGCAACCATAATTGGGGTCATACCTTTACTATTTTGAGCATCAATGCTTGCACCTTGTTCAAGCAAGCTTTTAACACTTTCCAGATCAGCATTTTTAACTGCCTTAAATAAAGCTTCATCTAACTCTGCTTGTTCTACATTCTTGAGTTTCCTGTTTTTAAGGCAATTTTCAATTCTAGCTTCGCTTTCATCACCTTGAGTATTTTCAACAGCAATTTTGTTACCGACTAAACCGCCTACTACAGCGCTTGTTGCTACAGTAAGTGTTGTTTTTATAATTTTTTTTCTAACACTACGAATATGGTCTTCAATCTTTTCATCCATCATTGTTTCTCTCTCCAAATTACAATATGTGCTTATTTTATCACACAACGCTGTATTAGTCAACAGATATTTTAACTTGTAAAATCAATCCCATACATATCTTAACTGAGTTACACCGCATCTTGCATCAAATGCCCTACTTCAATGTAAACTGTCGGAAGTGCATTTTAGCCAGAGAATGTGCAAAATCTAAATTGTTTCATAAGGCAGGGGAAAATGAGTTGACAATATGCAAATTTTATGATATATTGTTTCTAGTAGCGGTGGTTAGCGCTTGTTGCCTGCCCTTAGGCGAACCTGCACAGGATAACCTTAATTTATTTATATTATAGCAAAAACTCTTTACAATGAGAATTTTTGATTAGGCAGGCGTCGAACTAGTATATTCTCGCTAAGGAGTTACGGCTATGACTTACAATAAAAATATCCCTAATGAGTTATTTTATGAAACACTTTTTGCCAATGGTGTTTGTTTAACTTATGATCCATTGTTGCCATTGGATAATTTCAAATATGCAAAAGATCTGGAAAAAGAATATAGCAAACAAAATAGCACATCTCTTACCCAAATAGAAACACCTGCAATTTTAACAGTTTCTCCTGTGCTTTATGATAAATTTCATTATTTTTCTAATGGTATTCTTATTTATAATTTTTTTGAGACAGAAAATAAGGATAATGTTTTCTTAAAAAGAATCTTAAAAATGTTTGAGATTAGAAAATTACCGGTAAATAAAATTTATGATTTGAGCGAATTTGTTAACTATATTGAAGCTTCCAAATATATGAATGACTTACAACAATATGCTCTTAAATTTTATTCATTTAAGGATAACATAAAAATAACGGCATTACCATCTGTTGATGATTTTGTGAAGGAATGTTTTGCAAATGGCAATATTTTATTGACTGCTTGTAAAGACATTGATATTCCGTCTAATTTCAGAGATGATATTGCACTTTTTGTAGATGGACGCATTTATGTATCAAAATATTGCGGACATTTAGAATGGGCATATACCATCATCAATGAGCGTATACTGAAAAAAGAACATAGAGATTTTGTGTTTTTGCAAACCCAATATATTCCGAAATCATATATTATGGCTCTTAATGAAGAAGCTAAAAAGTATAGTTGGTATATTTCTAAAGAAGAACAAAATAAAAAAAGCGCACCATCATCTGATGAAACAGATAAAATGAATAAATATATTGAAGACTTATTCAGTAATCGCAAATGTTTATCTGTTACTAATATAAAATGCGATAAATCTTTGAATTACTTTAGTGCTTATCCTGATACTGATAAATATGCGCTTTTTTCTGACGGTTTGCTTTTAATCAGTAATAAAAGTCCTAAAAGTAAATTTTGGTTTGAAAACATTAGTAAAGTATATAAAGATTTAGAATTTAAGATAGAATTAGTTCCTGATTATTATATAACAGCTATATATTCTAACTTACATAAATATCAACGTTGTGCTACTGATATATATATGGAAATGCTTAAAAAACAAGCCAAAAAAATAAAAAAAGAGCTTAAAGTTGCTCATTATGAAGCATTAGAAATTGTAGCAAGAAGTGAGAGTTGGAAAGATTATAAATCCATAAACATTGAAAATGAATCTATTGCAAGATATCTGATTTCACGTTTATTACAATATACACCTGATCATAGCACAGAATATTATGCAAGAATATATCAAAAATACCTCAAAGAAAAAGGAGGTAATAATGACTAATACCTTCGTTTCAAAAAATGATTATTTGGATAGATTATATTCTAATGGTAATATATGTTTAACTGCATCAAAAACAAATAATGTTGATGTTAGGTATCGTCCTTTTTTGGCTTTATTTTCTGATGAAACATTTTTTGTTGATGAAAATGCAAAGACGGATAAAGGAATAAGAAATATTATAATTAAATTTCGTATTATGTATCCGACTTTAAAGGAGCTTAATTGGAAATATGTTTCAAGTAATTTTTTAAAAGAAATATATCTTAAATCTCAAGAGTTTGATTGGTATGCACATCAATACAAAATACCGGACAATTTAAGTATTATGGAAAGAACAAATTTACATAAATACCTAAAATCCATAAAAAGTCTTAGGTGTTTGAGTGTTACAAATATTACAACCAATTTGTGGTATTGTTACTTTTCTCCCGATAAAATAAAATTTGCACTTTTTGAAAACGGTTATTTAATTATAGCAGATAATTATCCGTATATTGATGAATTTTTATCAAATATTTGCAGTATTTATCCGCAAATAAATATGATAAAAACTCTACCGGATTATTATATATCTGCCACTTATGAACAATTATTATACACTCAACAAAGTGCAAGAGAGATACACATTGAACTTCGCAAAAACGAATTACAAAATAAATATCAATGCACAGAACTTGAGGCTCTACAAAAATTACAAAAAATACCTAATCAGTGGGAAAAATTATTATTTACAGATGAAGCTGAAGCCAGGTCTTTGATTTATAGTAATTATGTGAGAGATTGTCTTAAAAAAAAGGATAAATATCGCATAACAAGAAGATAATTTGTATATCTTTATTTTAATAAAAGGACTTTGTCATAATAAAAATCCTTTGTTATTCGGTTAAAACAGCGGTTAGACTGATTTTTCTTTTATAACAAAGGATTTTTCCGTGCAAAGCTAAACTATTTGCACCGAGACTATCTGTTTTTTATGATTTAGTGAGTATTGTTCTCTTCCTTGAAACCTACTATATTTGCCGGATATGCTCTCACAGAAGCTTTTACATTCTTCCATAATAAATAATTATCTTCTTGAATGTAGTATACTGGAGCATATAATACGTCTGCTTTAGCTTTTGTTAGAGCATTATATGCGGCTGCAGCTTTTACTCTAGCTGTTGTATCTAATACACTTAAATTCATAGAGTTAGAAGCGGAATAATTTACACCGTCGGCATATATATTGTCACTACCTATAGAGAATAAACCCAGTATAACCGTTTCTTGAGATGTTGCTGAAACTCTATTATTAAATTTTAATTCAGCTGAATGATGAGAGTGCAAAGAAGCTGATAGTGGAGCACTTGTTGTGCTATAATTAGCAGATGAACATGCAGATAAACTCAAAATTAAAAAATAAATAGCTGAATTTTTCTTTAATGAAATCATATATAGTCTCCTAAAATATTAAATATATATATCCAACAATATATAATGTTGAATATATTCTTATTATCTCAGAAGAAAAACATAAACAAGTATATATGCAATGTTATATACATTTTGCAGAACGAA
Organism: Alphaproteobacteria bacterium; assembly: GCA_017557925.1. GTDB lineage: Bacteria > Pseudomonadota > Alphaproteobacteria > RF32 > CAG-239 > CAG-267. Next base: position 4,214 of record JAFYWO010000104.1, read on the forward strand.
TGATTTTTTGTGTAACTACTGTTTCTTTATCTTATTTTGAACAATAATATAAAGAATTATCATTGCAAAAAATAATGAAATTGCGTTAAACAGTATCATTTGTATAGAGTGCAAATACACCCCGTATGATATCCAAGACACCATTCCTATACAATATATGATATAAGTACTTAACGATAGACCTGTAACATCTTTTGTTTTAATTGTTTGTAATGACTGCGGTAGAAAAACTATTGCAGTGCAAATACCGGCTAAATAACCTAAAAATTCTCCCACAACTTCCATATCCCCCTCTAAACTATAATTAAATCTCCTTTTTTTATAGCTTATTTATGCCTTAATGTCAACAGTTACTAACCTACAAACTCAATAAAACAGGACAGACATTTAAAATAAATTGTATTTTTGTATCTGCTATTATTTTTTTATATAATTTAACTTGACTAATATACCTTTTAATATAGACTTCCATAATATATATTTTTTTAAATTTTAACATTTTTGGGATGCCTATTTATGACAAATAATTCATATACTCAAGTGATTTCTAATGAAGAAATAAATAAAGTAAAACTTGAAAATGCAAAAAAAATCATTCTTCAATTACAAACAGAATTAACTGAGCTTATTACCAATGGCTCAGGCCCTTTTTTGGCTGCAGTAATTGATGAAAATGGAAACATTATTTCTAAAACTGCTAATTCAGTTGTTTCTGAAGGATGCAGTAACAATCACGCTGAAATGAATGCTATTAAAATGGCTCAAAAGAATTTAGGCACATACGACCTTACAAAATTTAACTTGAGCTTATATGTAACTGCTGAACCTTGTATGATGTGCATTGGTGGTATTATGTGGTCAGGTATCAAAAATGTTTATTATGGCGTACCATCAAAGCTTGTTGAAGATATTACAGGATTTGATGAAGGATTTAAACCTAATTGGTTTGAAGAATTTAAAAACAGAGGCATTACCGTTTATGGTAATATTGAGGTTGAAGCTGGAGAAAAGGTATTACATAATTACGTTAATACGGGAAAAACAGTCTACCAACCTGAAAGATAATATTTCAGAGTAAAAATAGCATAAACGTGGTGTTTTATTCCGTTTATATTAACTTTTTATGTTATAAAGCACTCAACCAATCAGAAATTAAAACGGGGGTTTCATTCGCCCAAAATACTTCCCTGTGGTCTTTTCCGTCCAACAAATGCAATGATGTATTATTACTTCTTTGTTTATATAATATTTTTGCATGATGAACAGGAACAAGGGTATCTCCTGTTCCATGAATGATTAAAATTGGTGCTGTAAGTTTTTGAATAGTTTTTTCTGAAGGATAATCATCTTTTAATATCCAATTAGAAAACAGATATTTTTCTGCAACTAAGCGAGATAATGATGCAAAAGGAGAAATTAAAACTAATCCATCAACATTTCGTCTACCGGCTAATCCTATAGATGCGGCACAACCAAATGAATATCCTATAACAATTATTTTGGAATAACCTTTCTTTTTTATCCAATCATATATTTCAGCACCGTCTGAAAACATTTTATCTTGATTTATCTTTCCCTCTGAATTTCCGTACCCTCTGTATTCAGCCAAAAAAATCCCGTAACCATCTGAATTAAAACGCCTTATTTGAGGAGCAAATTCTGCAATTTGTCCACGATTTCCGTGAAAAAACAATATAGCCGGCAAATTCTTATCACCCTCTTTCATCCAAGTCATAACTTTTGTTCCATCAGACATAGTCAACATATTTTCGCTAACATCATATAAATCAGCTTCTTGAGGCGAAACATAGTTATTATCGGGTTTGAATAGCATTTTATCTTGCAAAAAAAATAAAGAAGTTAAATATATAACGAATATACCAACAACACCATATAATGTATAAACAATTTTTTTCATAACCAATTCTTCCTTCCGTTGGTTTACGATAACTTGCAAATAAAGAATATGTCAAGAAATACTTTTTGTGTATAATTATACTAATATCCGTAAAAGACTATAAATAGCTTGATACTTTTTATTTTTTGTTATATTTACTTTTCTTGTAATTAAACAAATAGCATAGGCATTAGTATGTAACATGAGTAAATTCAGTATAGTTTTTTTTATATTTATACTTACAGGCTGTTCTCTTTTCAGTAATGAGCGAAATATTGTATTGCAAAACAATCAAGGGCAATCCATACAGGTTAAAATATATAATGAATCGGGGGATAAATTAGCATTTATTTTACACGGGTTAGCTTCTGATATGAATCACCAAGCCGTGCAATCGGCAAAACAAGCTTTTTTGGATAATGGATATACCATTATTACTTATGATGCCAGATATTCTTTAGGCGAAAGTTATGGTAATGTTTCAGATGTTTCGTTAAATACGTTTTTGGAAGATTTAAAAACCGTTACAAACTGGGCAAAAAAACAACCTTTTTATCATACACCTTTTGCCGTTACCGGTCATTCTTTGGGAGGTGCAACAACAATTTTATACTCACATAATAATAAAGATGTAAGTTTTTTAATACCTATAGCACCTGTTACCGGCGGTAAACAATGGGAAAACTCTTGTATGAAAAATATGCCTGAATTTTGTAAACAATGGAAAGAAAAAGGATATTATGAATATAAACTAAACGAAAAAACTGCAAATATTTCTTATGCTGTTGTTGAAGAGGCAAAATCATATAATGCAGAGGAACTTGCAAAAGATATTACGGCTAAGACATTATTTATTATTGCTGATAAAGATAGAGTTATTGAAGAAAAAGACATTCAAAATGTAGCTAATATAATGAAAGCAAAAATTGTAAAAATCTCTCAAAGCTCGCACAATTTCACAGAAAAACAAAATCAAAACGATTTATATCAGGCAATCTATGATTTTATAAAATAATTATATATGATTACATCCTAAAAACAGGTAGTTTGGTTAATACAATTTTTATTGCATTATATTTTTTTTGAATATAATATGCGGCGCATAAATATATTTTAGATATTATGGTTTTACAAAAGATGACTTTTTTTCAATTATTTATCGGTCTTTTATTGTTATTATCGTGGATTGGAAGACCTTTATTGTATAAGCCTATTGCCGAATATTTTCCGGCTAAACAATCCGTTACGTTTACCTCTTTTTGGCTAGTTTTTGGGCTTATTTTAACTTATCCGATTTTGGGTCATTTGTTAGAATTTAATAATGAATATACTTTGTATTCTCCTTACATATTGATTTCTGTGTATAAAGGGGTTTCGTTGTTTTATTTTATTGCCTTACAACAAACCATTAACAAAAAAAGTATGTCTTCTTCGGTTTTTCTCAGTTTTATTGCCGTGGCTTTGGGATGCTTGGCAAACAACCTGTTTTTTGATGAAAACCTCGGCTTTATAAAAGTAATGTGCGTTTTAGGATTTGGGGTTTTAGGTATTTTATTTATGCAAAAAGGTGATGCTAAAAGACTTTCTCATAAAGATATTATGTTTTTTCTTATTGCAACATTGATAATGGCTTCGTTTTCTGTTTCTGACCACGTTGCAATACCTCGTATCGGTTGGTATGCTCATTTGCTTGTTTCTTCTGTTGCTATGTTTTTAATATGTCTTTTATATCCGGTATCAAGAAAAGCTTTTCATTTGGTGTTTAATGACAGAAGGGTTATTTATGCCGGAACTTTTTATACAATCACAGAGTTTTTGGTTATTTATGTTTCAATTAACATTTTGCCTGTTTCTGTTGTTGCTGTTTTCTTAAGATTGTCTGTACCTTTTGTAATGATTATTTCTGCTATAAAATATAAAGAGCAAAATATAAAA
>JAFYWO010000105.1 GCA_017557925.1 Alphaproteobacteria bacterium
AGCATACTTTTTATGAACAGAACACTTATCGCACAAACATCCTCTATGTTCTTTTATACATTCACTTTTATCAAAAGCACAGAACATAACCTCTAAGTGGTCAATATTTTCTATACTTATATCATCACACATATCATCTACATTATTCTTATTTTTGCACCATCTTGTATAAGAAGGGCAATTAAAGCACAAACAATTACGAATATTTTCTACATTTTTTTCAACTTGCATATTTTCCTCCAAATAAAATTCAAACAAAAACAAAATATGCAAAACTTATTCAATTACAATTAGCCAAACCCTATATTTATGTTCTATAACCCACTAAATTTTGACAAACCTACCCTCAACAATTTGAGGCAAAAAATAATTACTGACACCCGATAAAAATCTAATTTTATCCACTCTTGCAAACATTGGTCCTCTATAACAGCTTTCAATCATTTTATTTATATTTTCTTCATCACCACTCATCAAAATTTCAACACTGCCATCCTCCTCATTTCTAACCCATCCTGAAACACCGCCAATCTCTTGCGCTTTTGAAACAGCCCACCTCCTATAACCGATTCCCTGAACTCTTCCTTCTATTTTTAAATAAACTTCTTTCATCTGTCTTCTTTAACTTATCTGTTTAACCAAAATTTCACCTTTATTATTGTTGCACAACAAAATAAAACATTATCTAACACTGTATTTAAATATACTTTACATTTTTTTTTACAAACCTTATTTGTCGGATTTATTCTTTTTCAAACCACCAGATAAAAGATGTATTATCTCTTTAGTAGCATCTTTTACACTACCGACACTATCGTTTAAAATTTTACCTACATCTTTACCTGTTGTTGTAATTGTATTTTTAGGTTTAGGAAAACGGCTTTCATATCCTGTTCCTTCTAATGCTGTATAACAAGGAGAGCCATCGCTTTCTAATAACATTTGTGCACCCAAATAAACAGGACCACCTGTCGTTACCCCAACAATAGTCTTTATAGCATTTGAACTATCAACACCTATTTTAGGTTTTTGAATTGTTCCGGTAAGCTTTACAAGAGAAGATAATGCTTTTGCTATGTTTGTTTCTGTTAATTTACCCGCAAAAGGTTTAATGCTGATATTTAACCCATCATTTATAAGGTTAATACTACCATTTGCAACCAAAGTAAACTTATCGGCATTCATTACTATACCATTAGGAAACTTAACCTTTTTATCCTTAAAATCTCCTCTGATAACAGCACAACTCATACTTAATTGATCATCATCCTTACTGACATTCAAAGTGTTCAATAACTGAGAAAAAATATTTCCCTTCATTTTACCGACATTCCCCATATGTAATTTAGATTTATCAACAATAACAACCACATTACCATCTAAATTTTCCACCAATTCAGCATAAGTATTTCCAACACTATTCAGTTTTATATGAGCATCTGTAATTCCACCATCAATAACACTAAACACCTCTGAATTGCTTCCAACAGTTCTTAAAAGATTAAACAAGCTCAAGCCTTTAACATCAACACCAATATTTAACTGATGATTTTTTGCATTCAATCCGATATTACCCAACAGTTCACCGTCAAAAATATTTGCTTTTTTAATTTTAATATTTGCATTTCCATTATTCAGCAAAGCATTTAAAACCAAATTTTCAACCAATACATTTTTATTATCGGTTATCTGATTAACACTAATTTCTATATCTGCATTTACCAAGTAAAAATCATCTAACTTAATCACAATATTTGGTGCCAAGCTCGTAGCCTTTGCTTCTTTTACAAAACTATTTAAAATGGCTGTCTTTTTATTTTTTTCAAAAGTAGAAATATCTATTTTAGGGCTTTTTAAATTTGCTTTAACAAAAGGAACTTTGTTACTTAAGTTGCAATCTACCTCACCTTTAACAATATTACCTGCAATACTTAATTCTCTAATAGATGCCACAATGTTTTTCAAATCGCCCTTATATGAAATATCCAAACTTTCATTAAAACCACTATTTTTTCCAATAAAGTTTACAACTTTTGCCTTTCCTTCAAAACTAATATCACCAAGCGCATTGTAAACCTTTAAATCAACATCGGCGTCAATACCCATAGCACTTAATTTGGCAACAACAGGATAACCATTATTGCTGTCCAATAACTCCAATGCACCTATAACACCTTGTCCTTTATATTCTCCATTATTTACATCAAACCAAAAATTTATCCCATTGTCAGAATTTTTTGTTAGTTCCAAACCTTTAACGTTATATGCATTTTTCTTTTCTGATTTTATATAGTTAATACTAACATCTTCTAAAAGCACTTTTCTTATATCCATAGAAGAAACTATCCCTATATCCGAACTTTTTTGTTCTGTTTCATCTGCTTGTGCGCTTTTTATTATTTCAAAATTCCAATCATTATTCGCTTTAACAGTATTTTCAACATTAAACTCCCAATTAGCTCCATTCTCCTTGCTTTCTTCCAGATTTACTACAGCCCCTTCAACCTTAAAATTATTTATAACAAAATTTTTATTTAATAAAGGTAATAGAGCAATGCTTAAATTAACAGACTTAGCCTCAAACATATATGGTTCTTTTGCCCATTTTGCATTAGAGAATGTAACATTTTCTACTTCAATTACAGGAATAGCAGATATACCGGCTTTTATATTACCTATTTTTAACTCTCTTCCTGTTGCTTTCTCCACCGCCTTTGTAACAAGTGTTTTATAATTATTAAAATCCACTTGAGTTAAAGCAATATATCCCCCAACAACTACAACAATAAATAAACAAAGAATAGACAATAAAATAACTTTTATTACTTTTTTCATATTAGGCTACTCCTTAAAATTCAATCCCAATGTTTTTATACTCTCTATAAAATAATCCGGCAATTTAGCTTTAACAACCATTTTTTTGCCATAAATATACGACAAGTCTATTTTATATGCGTGCAAATGTAATTTTTTTTGAAACATCGCATCTTTTATTCGTTCATTACCAAAATATTTATCATCTCCCAAAATAGGCATATCCATATATTCCATGTGAGCTCTGATTTGATGAGTTCTTCCTGTTAAAGGGCAGGCTAAAACAAGTGAAAATTTATTACCTACATTATCAATAATTTCGTATTCTGTAACAGCGTTCTTTCCACCTTCAGACACTTGAACTCTACCATCAATCTTTTCCAACGGAGCTTTTATCTCTCCAAATTCTTTATCACACCAACCCCTTGTTAAAGCCAAATACGTTTTACCCAAGTTGTGCTCACGAAAAGCTTTTGTTAAAACATCAGCCATTTTTCTGTCTCTTGCTAAAACCAAAATACCGCTGGTGTCTTTATCTATTCTATGAACAAGCTTTGGCTTTTCATCTTTACCAAACTTCAAAGCATCTAACATTCCGTCAATATGCCTACTGGTATTCGTTCCTCCTTGCACAGCAAGACCGGATGGCTTATTCAACACTATTATTTTCTCATCTTTATAAATAACAAGATTTTCAATAAATTTTTTATCACTAAAAGAAACGGTTGTTTCATTTACCTTTTTTTCATTATCAAGTGGCGGAACTCTGATTTCATCATTTTCCTGCAATCTGGTATTTGCCTCAGCCTTTTGCCCATTAACTTTTATTTGTTTAGTTCTTAAAAGTTTTTGAAATCTACCCAAACTCAACCCCGGATAATATTTCAAAAACCACCTATTAAGACGTATACCATCATCAGAATTTTTTACCCTAACAATCTGAACACCTGACATTATAAAACCTCATCTCATTAAAATTTACCCAATAATAATCAATAAAAACAAAATTTACAAGCCTATTTTAACAGACACTTCTCTTGATATACTACACATTATATCATACAGATAACCATTTTTAACACTTTTTTTATAATTCTAAAATACAATCAGACAAACAATTATTGTCTAAACCAAAAGGCTACTACTATGAACGAACTAAAAGCATCCCTAAAATTATACCTCAACTCTTGGAAACGTTCTTTTGACTTCTTTTCTGAAGAAAATAAGGAAGAATTAAAAAACTTCATCCACATAAGCTTTATAATTGGCTTAATATTATTTATTAGCTTTTTTAACTTATACGAAGAAGAGGTAATTCTTGCCAGCGATAGTTTATCTACAATAAATAATTATTTTGGAGTAGCTCTTTTTTGGTGTTATATAATATTTGCTGTCTTTCCTTTTGCCGGCATAATTTCTCGTCGTTTACATTCTCACAACATTGATATTGATAAATTAACAACCATTTTTAACCAAAATGGTATAATAGCTTTTATGGCCTTCTGTATATTTCATTTTCTTATCAGTCAAAACGTAGAGATGTTACTGGATATTCCTTTTATTCCTATCGTATCAATTTTACTTTATCCAATATATGCCTCTTTTATCCCTTTATGTAT
>JAFYWO010000106.1 GCA_017557925.1 Alphaproteobacteria bacterium
AAACCTGCAAAGTTGTGACGTTTCATAACACCGGCAAAACCTTTACCGATAGAAGTAGCACAAACATCTACATATTGACCAGCAACAAAATGTTCTGCAGACAATTCATCACCAACAGAAAGAAGACAATCTTCGCTTACTCTAAATTCAGCCATTTTCTTCTTTGGCTCAACATTAGCCTTGGTGAAATATCCCTTTAATGGTTTAGATACATTTTTTGCTTTTACACTACCTGTTCCTAATTGAACAGCTGTGTAACCATTTTTATCATTTGTTCTGACATTAACAACTTTTAAGCCTTCAACAGCCAAAACTGTAACAGGAACATGTGTTCCATCAGCTTCAAAAATTCTAGTCATCCCAAGTTTTTTTGCGATTAAACCAGTACGCATTATTATTTTTCCTTTTTCAATAGGTTGATTTTATCTTCCAAAAACCAACATTAAAAATTATAACTTAATTTCTACATTCACACCAGCTGCAAGGTCTAATTTCATCAACGCATCAACTGTTTGTGGTGTAGGATCTACGATATCAAGAAGTCTCTTGTGTGTTCTTATCTCAAATTGTTCACGAGATTTTTTATCAACGTGAGGAGAACGGTTAACCGTAAACTTCTCAATTTTAGTTGGAAGAGGAATTGGTCCTCTAACATTAGCTCCGGTTCTTTTAGCTGTATGAACAATCTCTTTAGTAGACAAGTCTAATAAACGATGATCAAAAGCCTTAAGGCGGATTCTGATATTTTGTGTATCCATCATTTTAACACTTTTCCTATAACTAAATGGCAAAACACTCCACTATGGAATTTGCCATCTAAAAAAATTACGACAAGCTTTAGCAACACTAGCTCATCTTATGGGTTATATTTGATTCGCAAGAAAGTTAACACTTCCTTTACCTTTTGTTGCAGAATTCTTTTAGCATTTAAAATTTAATAATGCAAGCAAAAAATGCACAAAAAATCAAAAAAAATCAAAAAAATACCTTTTCATAACCCTTGCATAGATTCACATTGAATCGTATTGACAAAAAACTTATATTTTTCGTTTTTATAGCATTCTCAAGCATCAATACAGGCACATAAAATCTCATCAAAAATTTTTACCTCCATTTTTTTAAACTCTGATTTTTTCTCCATATTTAACTTTATACTCTTATGAACAAAACTTTTCCAACGTTCTAATGATACTTTTTCATAAGGATATTCTTTATCACAACACCCCAAAATGGAACTCCAACTTATTTTTGCCGAAATCTGACCTCCGACAACTTCACCATTTTCTATGATAGGTTTCCCCCTAAAACGCATTTATTCATTATATTGACCTCCTGTCGGCTCATACATAATTTCAAAACTTTTTGTATAATCAACAGCTATTGTATCTTGCGAGAAACTGATAAGAACATACATCTATAAAACATCTTTTACTTTTTTACTATCATTAATTTTATACCTCTCTATATATATTCCATTTAATTGCAATATGCACAAATTATTTTAACCTGAAACATCCGTTTCTAAACCATATAAAAACAGCTCTATCTTCCTTCACTTCCTCCCAAGAAACCTTTAAGTCCCTCAAAACCACCACTGACTTTTTGGGCACGTTGACCTGCTCTATAAGCTTTTTTAGCCTCTTTTAATTTTTGCTTCCTTTTTTCTTTTTCTTCCTCAGTTATTTCTTCAGGCTCATCAAAAAATTCCTCAATATCTTCATCTTTTTCAACAACTAAATATTCTTCCAAAGTGAAGTTATTGGCATCAAAACTTTCAACCCTTTCAATAACTTTATCATTATATTCTAAAAACTTTTTACTATTACACTCATAGCCGTATAAAGTCTTTTCTTTAGCTAAATCACTAATGTCCAACACATCAAAAATTCGGGTAGTGATGACTTCATACCCTAAACTGCGTCTTGCTTTACCAACCGAGTTAAAATAATTTTCTCCGTGAGGTTCTGCCATATCACTATTTAGAAAGTCAAAAATTGCACTATCAACAACCTTATCAAACATCTTGTCGGCTTTTTCTATACGTTTTTTATCTTCACGTTCTTTAGTCAAAACTTCCACAGTTTTAGCATATGCCTCATCTAAAGCTTTTTTGTCTTCAAACATTTCGGTTGCATACTCTTTAAGTTCTCTAAAAGATAACTCTGAACCATTTTCAGCCTCATAGTTTCTAACATACTTATTCAAACTTTCCAAATACTTTTCAACCGTTTCTTTATGGTTAAACTCTCTTACTTCTCTTAAATATTGAGAACTTTTTTGCATATCGCTTACCATATTATTTATCTCATCCTCATTTGGCATAACCGAAATTTTATCGGCATTTTCGCTTAAATAAGATTTTGTTTTTAAGACTATTTCTTCATCACTCATATCAATAAATTTTTCAGCGAAACTTTCTTTGATATTTGATTGCAAATTTTGTATATCTTCTTTTCTCTTTCTAATCTTTTCTTGTTCTTGTCTTGCTTCGTATTCTTCAAGCTTTTTAATAAAAAACTCTTTTATGGATTTTTTATCATCATCTGAAAAGTTTTTTTCATCAGTCAAACTCAAGTCCATTCCTTCCAAAACTCCAATAGGACCTTTTTCTTTTAACAAAGAACAAAACTTATCTTTAATTGCACTGATTTTTTCAAGCTTAGCCTCAACAGGGTCTTGCTCAACCTTAAAAAATTTACCGTATTTTTCTTGCATTTTTTTAATATTTGCACCCTTTTTACCGATAATTATACCAATCAAGGATTTCGGCACATAAATCTTGATACATTTTCGCTTATCGGCTTTTAATTTTTCTTCATCAAAAAACAAAGATAAATAAGTATGCCCTATTCCTCGTCTATGGTCTTGAGTGCAAGCAATTCTGTCAGATGCAACCTCTACATACTTAGAAGCAGGTATTTGCTCCCTATAATATGTGCCACCTGTTTTAACAAGAGCATACACCTTATTTTCGTCTGTAGAAGCCTCATTAAAACAATCATCAAAAGCCTTAAACTTTTCTCTTTCAATAATTTCATTAACTTTAGCAAAGTCTTTTTTCATTATCTCAAGCACTTCTTTAGTTAAAACTCTATCCTTTGTCATAATCTTATAACTGTTACGACTTTCAAAACCGCTACGTCCAATATGCTCAACATCATAGCCTAAACTTTCAAAAACTTCAGCTTTTCTATGTTCTGTAGCACTAATAGTCGGCCAAGATAAATTGTGTCTTTCCAAAGCTTCTTCCACCTCTTTAGGATTATTCAAATCAATGTCAAAAGATTGTGAATGCATTAAATATATTCCGTTTATGATATAACTAAATCCATCCTCTTTGTTTCCGCATTTAAAAGAAATACCATATTTTTCAGATATATCACAAAAGCTTCTGTCAAGAGCTTTATCAAATACAAAAATTTTCTTTTTGTTTTTTTTAAGTTTTTCTTTATCATAAAGACAATACCCGTATGTATGATTATATTCTCTATGATGCCCTTTATGAGCCAAACGTTGGCTATATACTTCTCCATACTTAGAGGTATCATAATATACAGGATTAGAAGGATGTCCTCCTAGCACAACATAAGAAAAAACACCATCTTCATCATACTTGTTTTCATTAAACAACTTATCAACCACTTCATTTTTTTTATCATCAATTATTTTCTTTGCTTTCTCAATATCTTGTTTTATTTCTTCTAAAACTTCTTCTGTCAAAACACCTTCTTTTGTTTCTATAACATAGCTGTTACGAGAAAAAATACCGCTTCTTCCTTCATATCCAAGCTCATAACCAAGCTCTTTTAAAACACTAACTAATTCATAGTTATCGCCACTAATAGTCGGCCATTCTAAATTATTTTCATTATATTCTTCATTTGTATCAGTCATTTCTCTTCTCCTTGAATATTTTCATCTTTAGGGAAGTAGCCCGAAGGCTACCCCCTAAAATACTACGCCTATCCTCTGCCTTCATCAGTTTTAGAAAGTGCACTTTTTGTTTTTACGGATTGATAGTAATTCAATATAAACTTTTGCACTTTATCAAAGTCAGCATAACCGCCCCAATAAGCAGAACCTCCTGCTTTACCGAGACCGCTACCCCCTGTCCAGCCACCAAAGTTGTCAAACACATCAATCATCTTGCTACTATCCCAAGGAGCCGGCTTTTGACCGATTTTATTACCTTGTAACATTTGGCATAATTTACCATCACCATAATAGTTAATTTCACCATCATCAGAAAAGATTAACAAGTTTTGAGGTTTGTTCATATCAAACAATCTATCAGAAACTGTTGCCGTTTTAGAGTGTTTCATTCTAACAACAGTAACACCATCAACAACCTCTGTTGATTCATTCAAAGCCCTAACAGCCTCTTTTTCTTGTTCTTCAGTAATACCTTGCGCCATTCTGTCACGACGACGAACTCTTGCAATTTCTTCATCACTTGCACCAAGCTTAATCATAGCAGGAATATAACCGCTGTCATTTGCACCGATAAGCTCCATATCTCTTGTTTTTTCAAGACCAAGCAAATCAGCAACTTGTAAAACAGATGCAGGTCTATTAGCATTTTCGTTATGGTGGTCAACATCTATAAAATTATATGGCATTTCTACATCGTGCCTTAATTCTACAAATACAGGCGTTTTACCTTCTTTGATTACTTCTTCTATTTCATCTCTGTAAGAAGATACATTAGCGTTATCCCAACCAAGGTTAGCATCACTATAATTAACACCTTCTTTTTCTAAAATAGTTTTAATCACTTCCATTTCTAAGTCGCTACCGCCTAAAAAGAAATGTAAATTTTGTTTATTGTTAGTCATAATTTCCCTCCTAAATATTTGTTTAAATTTTGTTTTTTGCATAAATAACATATC
>JAFYWO010000107.1 GCA_017557925.1 Alphaproteobacteria bacterium
GATAATTGCTGTTTCTTTTGCTATATCCATAAAGAGGACTTGACCGTTTTGATGAATCTCTTCTAAAGGAGAAAGGCGGTTTGATTTTTTGAAACAAATGTCAACAATTAGGGCTATTTTTTCGGGGTTTTCTCTGTTCCACCTTAAGACACGTCCACCACATTGTGCGGCACGAACTTTTGAGGCGGTGGGGTAGTTAAATCAAATTTCAGCATTAGGGTTTGAGTAGCCTTCTGACACACGGTTTACCTGAATAAGGACGGGGAATTTGTTTTGGTTAAAATGTTCTAATACGTTATCATCTGTGTTGGAGTGGTAAGCTTTAGCTATATCATAACCTGCTTTTGAGTTAAAGACTTTGGTTAATTCTTCTGCTTCTTCTTGATTTGGGGTGTTGATGATGGTGCTTTTACCTACCAGTTTACCTAAGGTTTTGTCTTCTCCAAAAAGGTAGAAATCTGCTATTTCTTCACGGATACCGGTTAGGTGAGATTGTTTTAAGATTTCGGATAATTTTTTGGCATCATAATCACCGGATTTGTTTTTGGCGTTTGATAAGTCAACTGCAGTTCTTGAAATCATAAGAGAGTTTTTGAAACTACATAAGAGCTTGTTATCTATACCTTGTGACAGGGTTACTTGGTCTATGAGATTTTCAAAAACTTTGGCGCAATTTTTGTCTTCATTATAATCCGGAGTGGCAGTAAAACCATATAGGCAGGCGTTATCAAAAGAATGGGCTACTTCTTGACGATTTTTTGATAAGATATGATGTGCTTCGTCGCACAAAACAAGGCCAATGTTTTCAAGTCCGACTTTTTCTATCATCTTTTTCATAGAGGCATAAGTTGAAATGATAATAGGCGTGTCTATGGATTTTTCTTTACCATAAAAAGTTCCAATAGATGTTTTATCAAATTGTTCTGTTTTATCTATAAAATCTTGTTTTACTTGCTCTAAAACAGATGCGTTTTCTTCAAGTATTATAATTTTTTTGTTTGGCTGAATGTGGTTATAGCCTTCTGCCATAGCCATCATAAGGTAGGTTTTACCAAAAGCGGTGCAGGCGTGAAAATAGCCTTTAGAAAATGCGTAATCTCCAGATGGGGTGTCAATCAATTTTAATACACTTTCTTGTTGGCGGTCTTTTAAGTTTAGAGAATTTGAGACAAACTTTTCGGTTATGCCTTCTTTTAGGGCATCAAAATTTTGATAACGAGATAAAGTTGCTTCTTTGTTTTTTATGATGTTTTCTATTATTTCTTCTTTTGTTTTTTGTGCAGATTTGGGTGAATTAGACATAACTGTTCCTTTTTAACTTTTTAAAATATAAGGAAATATAGCATTAAAAAAGAAAATATCAACACTTTTTTGTCTAAAATGTCGGATTTTAAGATAATTCTTAAAGTTTTAATAAAAAAATCTAAACACCCCCTTTGATTTTTTGTTAAACCCTCTGAAAACGAAAAAAATCGGCTTTAATGGGGATAAGTTTAAAATGAGTTGGAGTTTTTTTTAGATTTTTGTATGATTTATGAAGTGAATTTTAAGATTTTAATAAAATTTAGAGGTAAAATTTATGAGTGATATTGAAGAAAGTGGTGCTTCTGTTGAATTAACAAAAGAAAATATTGCACCGACACTAATTGTTGATGAAATGAGACGCTCTTA
>JAFYWO010000108.1 GCA_017557925.1 Alphaproteobacteria bacterium
ATTACTTATAAGTTAAATAGCATTTTGTTTTCTTCTGCTTCTATGGTATTTTCTAAAGAAGGAGCTAATGTTTCTTATTTCCCTCTTATTAAAACAAGTAAAAATTCTTCTTTAATTGAATCTAATGTTTTAAGAAACAAAGTTACCCCCAGAAAAATATTGGAAAACTTTACAGTATCAAACGGTTCAATTATTTTAGCGGCAGAATTTTTGAGTAATGACCCCAATAAACCTTTTGATGTTATTGCTATTGGTGATACCGATATTATTTATGATGACTTTTGGACAAGAGAAAAGAATTTCCTTAATAAGTCTTATTATATTCCATTGTTTGATAACGGTAATTTTATATTGAACTCTTTGGATTATCTTACAGAAAATGATGATTTGATTAGTTTGAGAGGAAAAACCGCAAAAAAAAGACATCTTAAAGTAGTTGAAGATATGCGTAGACTTAATATGTATCGTTACAAACTAAAAGAAAATGATATATTTAATGCTATTGAAGGTGCTAAAGAAGGTTTAAAGGAGATTATAGCTAAAAAAGAATTTGAAGAAAGAGATACCTTTAGTGCTGATGAACTAGCTATTATCGGTAATATCAGAAAAGAGATAAATGACCTTAAACAAGAGCTTTCAAATATAAAAATTACTGCAAATAGTGATATAGATAAATTAGAAGTTAAGGTTAAATTTTTCAACATTTATTTCATAGCAATTCTTATTATGATTTTGGTTTTAATTGTTAATTTTAGAAACCAAAAATTGTCTTTGCTAAAATTTAAGGAATTCTTTATTTGGAATAAATCTTTGTTAAAATTATTCTATTATGTAAGTTTAATTTTAGGAATTGCTATATTCAGCGTTTATTTAGATAATAAAAATACTATAGTTAAATATGAAGGTAAGAATGTTTTTAAAGATTTTAAATATAAACTTAATACAATAAAAACCATTAAATTACGAGGCTATAGTGGTGAATTAATCTTTAAGCAAAAAAATGGTCTTTGGGAATTGGAAAATACTGAATTACCTGTTTATCAAGAAAGAATTAGAAGCTTCTTGGTGACGCTGAATAATATGGTTTATTATGAAAAAAAATCTGATAAAGTAGAAGATATGAAGTATTTTGGTATTTCTTCAATTAAGTCTAAAGATTCTCCTACTATTGAGGTTAAATTAGAAGATGATAGTGGTAATACTATAAAATCTTTTGATATAGGATGGTATGATATTGACCTTGGCAGAGGTTCAAAAGCATCATTTATAAGACTTGAAAATCAATTCCAAGTTTGGATGGTTGAGGCTGATTTTTATGATTTATCTTTAGATAAAAAAGATTGGACTTATAGTTCATTATGGAATTTAAGATATGGAAGATTTATTGAATATAATGATACATATGATGATGACAGTCTTATGAATATGGTAAAAAAATTGCTTAATATTTATACTATCGGTTTTGTAAAAAATATTGATACCCCCGAATATTTAGGAAATATAAATGTAAAATCTGAAAACGATAATAATGTAAAGTTAGTTTTTTACAAAAATAAAGATAATAGATTTTTTGTAAAATATGATTTTTTATTACCGGCAAAAGGAAAACACTTGGAAACTTTTGAAAAATATATTAAAGAAGGATTTTTGGAAATTACAAAAGAAGATTGGGAGTTATTAAAAGATGACGTTATCAGATAAAAGCAGTAAATTAAAAAAATATGCTTCTTATGCAAGTATATTCTGTTCAGTTATGCTTATTGTTGTAAAATTTATAGCATTTATTAAAACTGATTCTTTGGCTATATTTTCTTCTTTTGTTGATAGTATTACTGACTTTATTGCCTCTTTAGTGTCAGGAATTGCTGTATATTATGCAATGAAACCTGCAACTTATTACCACAGATACGGTTTTGGCAAATCTGAAGCATTAAGCGCTTTGTTGCAAGCTATATTTGTTGGTGTATCAGGTCTTTTTGTTGTTTTTGATGGTATAAACAGATTATTTAATCCTGTTGACGTTGTTAAGACAGAGGTTGGTATTTATATTATGATTTTTAGTATATTTTCCACCTTTTTATTAGTTGCTTTTCAATCTTATGTCGCAAAAAAAACTAACTCTTTAGCTATAAAGTCTGATATGGCACATTATGTTGTTGACTTTTTAACTAATGCTACAGTTATTATTTCACTTGTTTTAGTTAAGAACTTTGGGTTTATTTATTTTGATGTTATTGCTGCTTTATTTATATCTGTTTATCTGATAATCAGTGCTTACAAGTTAGGAAAAGAATCTATTGAACAAATTACCGACAAAGAATTAGATGATGAAATAAGAAAAAATATTGAAGATATTGTAATCAAATGTTGTGATGTTGGCGGTATGCACGATTTAAGAACAAGAAGTGTAGGTGATATATTTTATATTGAATTACATCTTGAAATAGACGGTAAAATATCGTTAAGTGATGCTCATAAGATTTCTGATAATGTTGAAGAAAAAATATTAGCCATTTATCCAAAAAGTCAAATCCTTATTCATCAAGACCCTGTTGGTGTTAAAGAAGATAGACTTGATAATCAAATAAATGGCTATTGTAACATTATATAGATTATTTTTCTTTATTTTTTGATTTTAACTGACCACAGGCAGCTAAAATATCTTGTCCTCTTGCAACCCTTACCGGAGCAGCAAACCCTGCATCTTCTAATGTTTTAGAAAATTCTTCTACGGTTTTAGGGTTTGATGGAGTAAAACCGCAACCTGGCCACGGGTTAAAAGGTATCAGATTAAAAGTCGCTTTCAATTTATAAGATTTTAATAAAGATATTAACTCTTTTGCGTGTTGTTTATTATCGTTTAAATCTTTTAGCATCAAATACTCAAATGTTATATAACGACTATGATCGCCTTTTTGATATTCTTGACAAGCTTTCATTACTTCTTCTATTTTAAACTTATCATTTATCGGCATTATTTGTGAACGTACGGTATTGTTTGGTGCGTGTAATGACACAGCTAATCTTACACCTGTTTTTTGCAACGCTTCTACAATACGTGGAGCTATACCTGATGTTGACATTGTTACTCTTCTACGAGATATTGCTATACCATCACCATCTGTTATTATGTTTAATGCTTTAACAACATTATCAAGATTATTTAAAGGTTCGCCCATACCCATCACAACTATATTTGACAAATAACGAGTTTCATTAATAGGACTTGGCCATTCTTTATAAGCATCTCTTGCTACCATAAATTGCCCTACTATTTCAGAAACTGTTAGATTTCGTGTAAATTTTTGACTTCCTGTATGGCAAAATTTACACCCCATAGCACAACCTACCTGTGTTGATATACATACCGCTCCTCGGTCTTTTTCTGGTATGTATACCATTTCTACACGTTCACCGTCCTTGAACTCTAACAACCATTTATGTGTTTTATCTATGGATATTTGTTCGGTTATTATTTTTGGACGAGTTATGGTATAGTTTTCAGCTAACTTTTGACGTAATGAAAGTGAGAGGTTGCTCATTTCCATTATGTCTGTTATACCCCTAAAATATATCCATTGCCATATTTGTTTAGCTCTAAAAGATTTTTCACCAATATTTTTTATTTCTTCAAATAATTCTTCTTTGGTAAATTCTGTAAGCTCTTTTTTTTCTATCATAGTTTATATCCGCATTTTGCACTTATTGCACGATAAGCATTAGTAAAACCTCTTAAAGAGTAAGTATCTTTTGTTTTTGTTCCTCTGAAAGATACTCCTTCTACTGTCATTTTTTCTCCGCGGCGCATTACATCTACTAATTTTTTATCGGTTTGATTATCCGGAGCCCACGCATTTTCATCATTTGTAAACATATTATTGATTGTGGTTGTTCCAACTTTTACAACAACTTTTGAATTTGCTTTATATTTATATCCTGCTACAAAATTAACAACATTATAGGTTTTATCTGCCGGACGGTGTGTAACTACCGCATAAATATCGCCTCTTTTCTTGTAATTTCCTGTATCAATTTTAGGAGTTGAAGCCATATAACAAACTCTGTTTTTTCCTTCAGAAACATAATATGCTGTCCAATCACCATACTCCCCTATTTCTGTCGGAACATTTGATGCATATGAGTTATTTGAAAAAACTATTGCTAAAAATAAAATTACATACTTTTTCATAATCTTCTGCCTTAAAAATGTTAATTTGTTATAGTATAATTAAGATATTTATAATAAACTATTAACAATTCTTATAATTGATAAAAAATGGAGTTAAAATGTTTCATCAAGAATATATAAACCCAAGCAAGCTTATTGTTAACGAAGATATTTTAAAATTATTTAATATCGTTGAGAAACATGGTGGTGTATTACGTTTTGTCGGTGGTGCGGTAAGAGATGCTATTGCAGATATTGAACGTTCTAATATTGACTTGGTAACAGATTTATCTCCATCTGAATTTTCTGATATGTGTGATGATGAAGGTTTAAGATGTATTCCTATCGGTATTCAATTTTTTACTATCGGAGTTATGGTTAATTCAAGCTTTTTTAAAATTACTTCTTTAAGCAATGAAGACGATAATATTAAAGATGAATGGATGTTAGATGCCTCAAAACGTGATTTGACTATAAATGCTGTTTATGCAGATGATAAGGGTAATGTTTTTGACTACTATAACGGTATTAAAGACCTTGAAGAAGGTGTAATAAAATTTATAGGTAAACCGGAAGATGCTATAGAATATGACTACATAAGAATAATGAGATTTTTCAGATTTTGTGCTATGTTTGGAAAAAAAATTGATAGAAAATCTTTGAAAGCTTGCATAAAAAATAAAAAACTGTTGAAAAAAATCTCAATTGATAAAATCAGAGAGGAGTTGTTTAAAATTATAATGGCTCCTTATGCTGTTAGAGCTTTAGAATTAATTTTTGATAACGGTATTCTTGATTTTTTGATAGCTAAACCTAAAAATCTTAATAACATGGATAAGCTTAATAAAATAGTTAATGACTTAAATTTGGATAAAAACATTATAAGACGTATTTTTGTTATATTTGAACCTGATGTAAAAAGAGCAAACAGATTGGCTGATATATTCAGATTAAACAGAAATCAAAAAGATTATTTAATTAACCTTTGTAATTCTAAATTAACAAAAGAAGATTTTAAAGACAGTGTATCTATAACTAAATCTATTTACAAATATGGTGTTGATATATGTAGAGATGTTTGGCTATTTATTAATTTAGATAATGAAAATAAAAATCAAATTATTGAAGTTTTAAATATTATAAATTCAATAAAAATTTCACCTTTCCCTATTACCGGAAAAGATTTAATAAAACTTGGGGCTGATACTAAGCTTGTTGGATTACATTTAGATATATTAAAGAAAGAATGGTATGATAGCGGATGTTTACTCACTAAAGACGAGTTGATAGATAAATATAACAACAATGTAAATAAATTATTCGTTTGTAAAAAAAATAAATAACAATATTTTTTTATCTTACTTATTCTATATAAAAATTTATTTATAAGTTATGTTAGTCATAAAATTTCTTATTTTTATTAAAAACAACAACTTAATAAATACTTCGTTTTTTTTACCATAGAGTAATGTATTTTAATTTATTTAACCTGATATACCACAAAACAAGAAAAACTCTTATAACTTAAAAAAACAGGCTTTATTCGCTTTTTATAAATAAGGGAGATTTTCATCCCCCTTATTTTTTTATATTAGTTATTTTTCTCTAAAATTTCCAATATAGTATTTAACTCTGACGTTGTTTTATACTCTATTGTTACTTTACCTTTATCTTCGTCTTTTGCATTTATTTTTACTTTTAATCCAATTGATTTAGTTAAACCTTTTTCTAATTCTTTTATACTCGGTTTTTTCTTGATTGCCTTATCTATTTGATTTAAAGCTTTATTTTTTATATTATTAACCAAATCTTCTGTTTGACGAACCGTCAAACCTCTTGATATTATTTTTTGAGCTATTTCTTCTGCATTTTCTAATCCTATTAAAGCTCTTGCGTGTCCTGCTGATAATGTGTTGTTTTTTACCATTTCTTGAATAGTTAAAGGTAAGTTTAGCAAACGCAAAATATTTGTTATATAACTACGTGATTTACCAACTATAGACGATAAAGCTTCGTGTGTATGGAAAAATTCTGTAATCAAGCGATTGTAACCTTCAGCCTCTTCTATTGCGGATAAATCTTCACGCAACAGGTTTTCTACTAAAGCAACTTCCAAAACTTCTTGGTTATTTAATTCTTTTTCTATAACAGGTAGTTCTGAAAGTCCGGCTATTTTAGAAGCTCTCCAACGGCGTTCACCGGCTATTATTTCGTATTTATCACCATTCTTTCTTACCAAAAGAGGTTGGAGTATTCCTTTTTCTTTTATTGAGTTTACAAGCGCATCTAATGACTCTTGATTAAATTCTTTACGAGGTTGGTATTTACTTGGATACAAATCATTTATACCTACTGTTTTAATACCCTTTTCAGCTATTTCGGAAGGACTTATATTATCAATATTAAAACTTAAATCCTCATCACCAAGTAAAGCTTCTAAACCTCTACCTAATCCGTGTCTTTTATTTGCTGACATATCTATATCTCCTTTTCTCTTTGTAATACTTCTTTAGCAAGGCTTAAATAAGCTTTTGCGCCAATACTTTTAAAATCATAAATCAATACAGGCATACCATGAGATGGTGCTTCAGAAATACGAACATTTCTAGGTATCACAGTATTATATACTTTTGAACCAAAATGTTTACGAACGTCACTTTCAACCATTTGACTTAAATTATTTCTTTTATCAAACATTGTTAAAACAATTCCCTATATTTCTAATTTTGGATTAAAATTCCTTTTTATGGTATTGATATTTTTAACCAAATCAGCCAACCCCTCAAGCGCTAAAAACTCGCTCTGCAAGGGAACAATCACAGAATCTGACGAAACAAGCGCATTCAATGTTATGAGATTTAATGATGGCGGACAATCTATTAACACATAATCATATTTATTATCTAATGTATTAAGTGCATTTTTTAATATATATTCTCTTTTATCTACATCACTTAATTCTATCTCTGCTGCTGCTAATGCTGGAGCTGAAGGTAATATATCAAATTTTTTAATATCTGTTTTTATAATAGCATCTTCAATCTTACAATTACTTATCATTAAATCATAGGTAGAAAATAAGCATTTATTTTTATTTATACCAAGAGACGTTGTTGCATTCCCCTGAGGATCCATATCTAAAATAAGGACATTTTTACCTATTGCAGCCATTGCTGTTGCAATATTAACTGCTGTTGTTGTTTTACCTACTCCACCTTTACGGTTTGCAATAGATATAACTTTTACCATTTATATTCTCCTTATGTTATGTATTTGTAATATACAACCTGTGTCACTTGTTAAACTTTTTTCTGCAATATAATCAAATTTCCATTTTTTTTCTGCCTCAATTATTTCTTCTTTCCATTTTTCTCCTTTAGGAAAGATTAAACGTGTTGTTTGTTTACAAAATGGTTTTGAATACTCTAATAATTTTGGTAGTGATGCCAAAGCTCTTGATGATATTATATCAGCTTTTGGTAATTTTAAGTTTTCTATTCTATCGTTATATATATTAATATCTAATCCTAATTTTTCTTTAA
>JAFYWO010000109.1 GCA_017557925.1 Alphaproteobacteria bacterium
CTGTTTTTTAACGACAATATATTATTTTTGTGTATCAAAAATTTTAATTAAAAATGGAGAAAAAAATGAAGTCTTCACAAGCATTGAATAAGGCTATTTCTTGGTTAGGACTATTCTTTTTTGTTTTAGCAGTTTATATGATTTATAAGCAATTATCCAGATACTCTGCAGAAGAGCTTAAAAATGCTATTTTTAATATTCCTGACATAAATTTAATTTATGCCGGAATTGCCTCTCTTTTAGGGTATGTTGCCCTTTCTACTTATGATTATTTGGCATTAAAATATATAAGAAAAAAAATGCAATCTTGGAAATGGATTTTAACCGGATTTATTGGTTTTTCCGTTAGTAACAATGCAGGTCACGCTATTGTTTCCGGCGGTGCTGTAAGATATAGGTTCTATTCAAGATGGGGAATTAGCACCGGAGATATTGTAAAAATGGTTACTTTTTCAGGATTTACCTATTTGGTTGCATGCTTTTTTTTGATTATACTCGGATATATTATGACACCGGAACACGCATTTGGCGCAAATGATTCTACCAGAATTTCTACTTTTGTTACTATGGTTTTATCAGTTATAGGATTAGGAATTTACTTTTGGGCAAGTATTTATTACAAAAAAAGTGTTACTATAAAAGGGGTTAAATTCAGAATGCCCGGATTTCGTTTGGCTTTAGAACAAACAATTATAGGAAGTATTGATATTGTAATGGCTTCGTTGGTTTTGTATTCGGTTTTAATATGCTTTATTAAAATTGATTTTATGACTTTTATGGGAGTTTTTATTATAGCGCAAGTATTAGGTGTTTACAGTCAAGTTCCCGGTGGATTAGGTGTATTTGAATTGGTATTTTCAAACATTCTTCCCGGTCAAGATAACCAAGCTATTTTGTTTGGTGCTTTAATTGCGTATAGAATTATCTATTACCTGTTACCTCTTGTTATCTCTGGTATCGTGCTTTTTGTTTATGAATATATGAAGGCAGACGAAAAGTTAGAAGAAGCATAATATTATAGGAATAAATCATGGCAGATAAATTAAAAGAAAGCATTGAGTATGTAGCAGAAAAATTAGAAGAAGGTATAAAAAAAATTGTTGTTACAAGTGCTGTTGTTATATCGTCACTAACAGGTTCGGCAAAAGAAAATGTTATAACATCTCCTATAAATGAAAAACAAAATAATATTGAACAAACTATAAAAAATGATGCAGATCTCAATAAAGACACTAAAAACATATCTTTTAATGAAGCTCAAGAACTAGAAAATCTCAAATTAGAAAGGGAGAAACCATGTAGCAAAAAAGAAGCTAATATATCTATCGGTATTTTTAGTAATCAAAATCTATATTCTACATCAATATCTGATATTGATAAAAATGCAAGACCTGACATAGATGGTATTGAGCGCCCTGAATACCATATCAATTCTATGGAAGATTTTAAGGAGCAATGCGGTACAACTCTTGCTGCTTGCCATGATGGTGAACACTTTACACTTCCTAAATATTATGTTTCTCAAGAATTTAGGGCTTATTTAGATTCTATTAGTATGGAAGATAAAGCAGGTATTGAATACCTGAAAAACAACCCTGTTGCAGAAGTAGCTATTAAAACACATGAAGTTGATGTTCACGGAACTCACTATGCAAAAAATATAAATGATAATAATATGGACACTCCTTATACTGCTATGTATAAAAGCGATTTAACTGAAAAAATAGCCAGTTATTCTGAATGGTTAGTTATTGCACAAATATACACTAATCTTAAAGAGAGAGGTGTTGAAAATATCCAAATAAATGGCGAGAAAATTCCTTTGGATAATATCTTAAATTACAAACCCGGACTTAGGGAAATTGTAGAAAAAGATGGTTTTAGTTTAAATGAGGAAAAGTGTTTAACCCAAATTGCAAAAGCATCATCAGAATTTTGGGATTATGATAAAGCTGAAGCTTATAAAGATCAAGCTTTATGTGCAGCGTCCGCTGAAGGTACAATGAGCTCTCTAATTGGTATGATAAAAAATGCTAGAGA
This sequence comes from Alphaproteobacteria bacterium, assembly GCA_017557925.1. Lineage (GTDB taxonomy): Bacteria > Pseudomonadota > Alphaproteobacteria > RF32 > CAG-239 > CAG-267. The sequence goes on from JAFYWO010000109.1 coordinate 2,041, forward strand.
ATTTGAACAACAAAAGGATGAAATGTATAAGGACATTAAAATTGTTGGTCATGAACTTAATATCCCTAAAGAAGCCAAACAATTTTTAGAGCCAACAAAAGAACGAATGGATTATATCTTACATGGGAAGGTTTATGCCTCAAATGAAGATTTATTAAAAATTGATAAGTATATGGAAACTTTAGGTCTAAAAAATGATAAAGAGAAAGCTGAATACATTATTAAACAAACACGCTGTATTACAGAACGTTCTTTGGATGCAGACTTAAAGTTTAGGGATATATTGCTTGCTTGTGGAAATACAACAAACAAAGATAAAACCATTATATATAAAGATGGTATTAAAGATACATATCATAGTGACGGCACAGTTACTGTTTCTAAAAATAATAAAAAAATATCTTATACCACAGAAAAAAACAATTTAGATAAAACATCAAAAATTAACAAGGCTAGGCGTGAATTGAATGAAAATTTATCTAAAATTCACCCTACCGTTGAGAATGTTAAAGAAACCCCAAAGCAAAACTTAAATATGGCAATGGTTATGCAAGCAAAAGCTCTGGAGAGATAAATTATCTTTATTTATAGCAGAAAACTCTAAACTCTAGTTAGCAAAGTGTTTTTTGTGATTATAAATCAAAATAAAAGTTTTAATCAAGTTTTGCTATATATATTAGCAAGAAAATATTTATAGGCAAAAAACTTTACATCTTGTTAAAATCATGATATTATCTCCTTATGTTTTAATAAAGGAGGAGTGTCTCATGCGTGTTTTAGCTAATCTAGATAAAGGTGAAGCATATAAAATAAAAAAAGGCGAGCAGGTTATTATAGCGGATACGGGAAATCTTAATAGTTTGTATCTAGAAAATTTAACAGATGCAGATGAAATATTTAAGAAATCAATATCTTTAGGATATGTAGACCATCACGTTGCAGATACATTGCCTTTAATCCAAGAAAAAGAAATAAAATGTTGTTCTACACAAATTGTTGCTAATTTTTATGAAGATGTGCTTGAATATATAAATAAGAATAATGTTAAAGAAATATACATACATAAAGATACAGATTTAGATGCAATTTGCTCAGGTTGGATGATAAAATACTTAGGAGAAAATCAAAAATTACCTGAAATAGCCAAAGAAATGGCACCTATTGTTAATAAAGTTGACTATGCTATTTACAGAACAGAAAATCCCGAAAACTATGCATACTCATTCCCCGGTTGTATGAGAGGAATTATGAATTCAATTAAGTTTGAAAATTTTAACGACTTAAAAAACAATCCTCTTTATGCAAATACAAGAGGAATAATCAATGATTTAGGTAAACGTATAGCAGAAGAAAAAACAAATAATGAAATCATTAAACTTTTAGACATTATAGAAAATGAAAAACAAATAAATCCTGAATTTGATATAAATATGCCTAATTTCAATGAGTTTATTGAAAATAACAATCAAATATCCTCTTACGTTAAATCTCATTTAACTTTAGGTATAAATCGTTTTCTTAAAGATCAAGATGAATTTAATGAAAGTGTTGAGAATGCAAGCATTATTAACTTTCAATGCTACAATCCTATCACAAAAGAAAAAACCACAGAAAAAATTATGCTGTTAAAATCTAATAGTCCGCTAAAAACAACAAATGTTGCCTATAACACTTATCAAGACAGAATTATAGCAGCCTATAATCCTCTAAAAAATTGGTTTGCTATAGGAATTGCAGCGGAATCGTTAAAAAAATTTCGCCCTACTATGAAGCAGTTATGTATAAAATTAAATCACATTGAAGAAAATAAAAGAAAACAACTTTATGATAAACCATTCAAAACAAGTGAAGAAATTGAAATTATTCATAAGATTGAGAGTTATAAACCGGTTGAAGCCTTTAATGGAGCAGATAAATTAAAACTCATAAATAAAGCCCCTGTCCCTCTTGTTGGGGGAGGAGCTTTAATAGTGCAATCTCATTGCGGACTAATTGATAGTTTTGACGAATTTAAAAATATCCTGCAAGATTTCGCTAAAAAAACAAACTCTTTTAATTGTAGCAAAGACAAATATTTTGAATAACAAAATATTTATGGCTATTTGTTGAAAAGATTATTTTATCTTTCGCCGTATTAAAGACTGGAGTGCTTGTTTTGCTATTTGGCAAATATTGTTCAGTTAATTCTTTTTATAAATATGGGTTTAACACTGACACAACTCTTATCATCCCTTTTTTCATATACTCTCTGTTTTTTGCTATGTATTTTGCGTCATCTACAGTATCATAACGCCCAGAATCAATATTTTTAAAGAAATCTTTTACTTCCATACGCATTAAGCTATCTTTAGCATCATCTGTTAAAGTTTTATCATTAGAAATTGACTTTAATAAATTTTCAGCAACATTTTTTTCTACTTGTAAATGCCCTTGTTTAACAGAATTATTTTCAACTTGTTTTAATCTTTGAGCATATTCTTCTGTAAGAGGTATAATTACTCTGTATCCGTTACTGATTGGAGCTTAAATCCATTATCAATCTCCTCAAATAATTCTACACAAGTATACTATATTTTATGATAATAGTCAACGCACTTATTTTAGGCAAAATAAAAGGGCTTTCTAAAGCCCTTTTATTGATTTATATCTTAACTATTTTAATTCTGAAGTGCAATGAGGACAGCGTGTTGCCTTAATTGCAATTTCTGAACAACAGTAAGGACAAACCTTAGTTGTCGGTTCTGGAGCTACAATATCTTCTTCTTTACAAGCTTTTTCTTGCAATTTATTTATGGCTTTAATTAAAATAAATACTGCTAAAGCAACAATAATAAAACTTATTAAAGCATTGATAAATAAACCATAGTTGATTGACACAGGATTTTCACCTTCCGTAAGGATAATTTTCAGGTCAGAAAAATCAACTTTACCTAACAATAAACCAATTGGTGGCATCAATACATCTTTTACTAAAGAATCAACAATTTTTCCAAAAGCAGCACCGATAATGATACCGACAGCCATATCAATAACATTACCACGCATTGCAAATTTTTTAAATTCCTGAATAAAGTTCTTAAACATATTAGTCTCCTTTTTGGTGTAAATTAATCTTCATCTTTACGGTTTAAGTCTTGTGCAACTTTTGGATCTCGCAAAAGTTTTTCTATTCTGTCAACCTCGGCAAAACTTTCATCCATACGAAAATTTAAATCCGGAGTATATCTGAGTTTTAGTTTGGATGCTATCAGCTTTTTCATTCCCCAAGTTTCTGCATTGAGGTCATCCTCTATTTGACCTAAATTTTGACCATTTAATGTCATAAAATAAATAGTACAATATTTTAAGTCAGGTGATATATCAACATCAGTAATAGTGATGAAGTTATCTAATATTAAAGGATTTCTGACATCTCCACGTTCCAATGCACCAGCAATTATCTTCTTTATCTCTCTTGATATACGAAGTTGGCGCTGTGAAGGTTCTTTTGTTTGATTTGCCATAAGCTAATCTCCTTATAATTTTGCAGCAATAGTTTCTATTTCATAACACTCTATGTAGTCACCCACTTGAATGTCATTATAGTTTTCAAAACTCATTCCACATTCATATCCTTCTTTAACTTCCTTTACGTCTTCTTTGAAGCGTTTAAGTTGAGAAAGGCTTCCATCGTGAATTACAACGTTATCTCTTAACAAGCGAACTTTAGCTCCACGTTTAACCATACCTTCAGTTATCATACATCCACCAACACGTCCTACACCGGTTATGTTGAATACGTTGCGAATTTCTGCATATCCTAAGAATTTTTCGCGAAGTTCAGGAGATAATAATCCTTCTAATCCCTTCTTAACATCATCTGCCACATCATAGATAATTGAATAGTAACGAATGTCTATACCATCTCTGCGTGCCATATCACGAGCCTGCGGAATTGCACGAACATTAAATCCAATGATAAATGCGTTTGATGCTTTTGCCAATGTGACATCTGATTCAGAAATCGGACCTACTGCAGAGTGAAGTATTTGAACAGATACTTCTTGATTAGATAGTTTTGTAATTGTTCCTTCTATCGCCTCAATAGAACCTTGAACATCTGCCTTAATAATAACCGATAAATGCTTAGATTCACCTGATTTAATTTTATCCAGCATTTGTTCCATTGCTGATTTAGCACTTTTTACGAGTTTTGCTTCACGTTCTTTTCTGATACGATAATTTGTTACTTCTCGTGCTTGATTTTCATCCTTTACGATAATAAAGTCATCACCAGCAGACGGAGTACCTTGTAAACCTAATACTTCTACAGGTGTTGCAGGACC
>JAFYWO010000110.1 GCA_017557925.1 Alphaproteobacteria bacterium
TGATGCTGAAAGAAATCTTTATAAGGTATTTTACCTGTATGAACTAGCCATGTTGTATGGATATGCTCTATGGTATCACCATCACTAGACCCACTGTAAATAACAACCCAAACCAAAAGACATATACAATATAAACAAAACAAACCTAATATTGAATATGATATTTTTTTCATAACATCAGACATTAGTAATCCACCTTAAAATATTCCCAACTTTTTGTGTTAGCATCATAACGACAACGACGTTTATTTTGATACTCTTCTTTTAGAATAAATATACCGACAAATATTGATTGCTCATAATATTTATCTCTTATTTCATCTGACACCAAATGAACAGAAACTTTCTTTTTTTGTTGTCTTAATTTTTCGTGCCAATAAGGTTTTGTATAAATAATTCTAGGCAAGTGTTCTTTTATTGTCTTATTTAAATCGTGTAATGGAGCTATTCCTATTTTGTTACCGATAACGTCTAATTGACCATTTAAGTTCCAATAATATGTCACGTCTTTAGAAAAAATACCGTATGTTATACCCGAACCATTTATAACAGCATCACAACGATTAGTATTTTCTAAAACATATTTAGGTGTCACATAACGGTGATACCCTTTTGCTATTTTTACATTATTACAATACACATAAAAACTGTAACAACTAACGGTAGATAAAATTATTAAAACAAGAGCCAAAAGATTACACTTTTTCAAAACTTTCCACAAAACAGGGCCTGTAAGCAACGCATTAAAAACGTCTAATAAATAGTAATAATGGCGGTCTATTGAAAAATAAAAAAAGCGCTGAACTGCCTCAAGAAGCCACAATATACTGACTATTCTCTTAACCGCATCACCATAAATTAGGAAATATACAGCTCCTGCAAATGCAATAGCGGTAACACCATAAAAGGCCTTATGAGTCTTTTCAACCAAACCGCCGTATACTTCAGGAATATAGAGGTTAAATATATAATTTGACATCCAATATTTTTCTATCAAATTATGATGATATAACCACAGAATAAACACACACACCAAAATAAGAGGTAAGACAGTTGCTTTTATAAAATCTTTTACGGGCATTTTTTTGGTAATTAAGAAATACGCTACACTTTCACCAATAGCCAATAAGATAAATACTATTTTCTGCATAAAGAAAAAAGATATTATAAACATTAAAAACGATATGATTAAATCTTTGGTTTTCTCTTCTTGAATATACGACAAAAAGTAATACAAACCAACAATAAAAGAAAAAACCATATAGTTATCGGGACGAAAATCTTGTCCGCTAAAAATCACATACGAAGGAAAAACCGATGCAACACTCATAATTGAGGCCATCCAGTTATCAGATACAAAACGTTTTACAATCAAACCTACAAATAAAAGATTTAACATTAAAATTAAAGTAGATGTAACTCTAACCACATCAAAAACAATTATATCATAAGCAAACACACCCATAACCGGAGCAAATAAATACCACAACAAAGGATTATGATGTTGAAAAAAATCTTTATAAGGTATTTTACCTTGAAAAACCAGCCAAGATGAATGTAAATGTTCAATATCATCACCTGTTTTAGGTTGATTTTCAATCAGTACCCAAAATGCCCAAAAAACACCTACTATTATTTGTAAAATAAAAAACCATTTAGCTAAAGATACAAGTTTAGGGCTTTCTTTAAATATAAATCTCTTTAATGCAAACATATTTGCTCTCCACTTTTTAATGATATTTTACCATAACAAAAAAGGATATACATTGTATACCCTTATTTTACGAATACTCACAACTCTATGAGATTTTTTATTCTTCACCCTCTGTATCATCCTTTAAGTCTGCAGGAATAACGTCAGGCAAAATACCTATTGCTTTTTTGCGTTTTAATTTATTCACAAACTTAATAGAACGTTGAGCATCCCATTTCTTCTTACCTTGCTCACGTTGGAAGATGTGTTTATATATTTCCAAAGCTTGGTCAAACTCAGAAAGTTTAGTCAAACAAGATGCCAAACCATCATAAAGCTTATGATGATAACGACCATCAACCAAATTTTTTGCCTTATTGTAACACTTCAAAGCATCTTTAAATTTAAAGGTTTTTTGATAAACATAACCAATACTAATCCAAGCTTGAATTTCTGTATTATCTATACTTAAAATTTTTGTAAAACATTTTAGAGCAGATTCATTATCATTCATCAACTGATAAGTAACACCTATTCCATTCCACGCCTTAACGTTAGTCTTATCTGCCGCCAATACTTTTTTGAAATAAGCTATCGCACGTTCATATTGCTCCAACTTTTGAAGTGTTACGGCAATACTTAACAATGTTTGAGGATGCTTATTATCTATTTGATACGCCTGTTGTAAAACATCTAAAGCTTCTTTGTATTGATATAAGTGTTGTAAAGCAATAGCCTTACCATTCAGAGCTTCTAAAGAGGTCGGATCAATAGCAAATGCCTGCTCAAAACAATTTATAGCCTCTTGACAAAGACCACGTTTACTAAACGTTACGCCTTTGTTATTTAAAACCTCAACCGATTTAGGGTTTATCGCCAATGCTTTATCAAAACATTCTACAGCCTCGGTATATTTACCCATTAACTGAAAAGCAAATCCTTTTGAACTTATTGCACGCCAAGCATCCGGTTGCTCTCTTAAAAATTCATCAAATTGAGCAATTGCCTCTACATACTGTCCGGAATCCAAAAGCTCCTGCCCTCTTTTATAGGCATTATTCTCACTTAACTTAACCATACTTTTTCTCTACATAGTTTTACAAAATAATTAGACTCCTTTATTATATGAAAATATTTTTCATTTTGTCAAGACAAAAATATTGGAGAATCCATTTTAAAGCTAAGAAAACTTTTATTGACAAACACTGATTTTCATTATATATTTTCGGCGTTATGGTATAAATTATGTTGAACAATTAAATAAATATTATTATGAAAAAAGAAGAAAAATTGTGGTTTAAAAAGCTCAAATTCCTTTTTGGGTTAAGTATTTCAGAATCAAAAGAAGTTGATTTGGTTAAGTATTCATCTCTATCTTATTTCAAAAGAAAAGCTAAAGAAAATCTTAAAAACTTTAATTTTTTTGAGGATACGGAAGCATACAGGCTTTTGCTCCTTGACGAAAACAACAAGAAGTTCAAGGCGTATATGAAAATAATCGGCAAGGTTATTCATTACAATCCTTTTGTGTCTTATTTATGTAAAAACGGCAGTAAAGAACAAATCTTAAACACTCCTACAAATTATGAATTTGTCAGCGAGGACGTATGTACTTTGGCTAATAGGTTTGATGATGATTTCGTTGAACAGTTTCTTAAGACCAGAAAAAGCAGATATCCCTATTCATTGATAAGAGAACTGATAAATAAAGGTTACGAAAAGTCACTTTTAATTTGGTTTGACAAGTGGATTAAGGGCGACAACCTTACTTCATTATACTATTTTGAAGATGATATTTGCAACTGCAACCTTCCAAAATTAAGAGAATTGTTTTTATCATCTAATAAATTTGGCAATTATACAAAAAAATATATAGCCAGATCTAAAGATAAGGAAAGAATTAAGCAACTTTTGGAAAATTTTGAATTTAGTTTAGACCTGTATCAGGAATTACTAGACACTCAGGATGCAGAGATACAAATGCTTACGGTAAAACAATTTTTAAAATTAAAAATTAACAATCGTAACTTTGTGTCAAAGCTAATCTTAACCGGTAACGTTAAGGCTATTACGGAATACATCAGTTCAAATGTATTAGATAAAGACTTAGAGCTTCTTTTAGTTAAGAATTTAGACGAAGATATGATAAGACATTATCTGGAAAAAAATGATAAGGTTTTATACCTATCTAATGAGTCTATGCAGTATATTTTTGACCATAAGAGCGTTAGTTTGCAAGAATTTATCTTCCATAAATTCGGCTATCCGTATGAGTTAGAACGAAAACTGCTCAAAAGCAAAGACAACAGTGCAATAGAAAAATACATTAAAGATGTAGAACTATTCTCGCAAAATGAGTATTTGCTTTTGAAATTTGCTTGTGAAGATATTGTATTTGATTACATTTCCCGTTATGGACTTTGTGAAAGCGCTGAAGTTTATTTGATAAAATACTCTAGCCCTGATACTATCAAGCGTTATCTTACACTTTTAAGCCAAAAAGAGAATACAAACGAAAAGCTTTTGCATAAAGAAGCCTTAATTACCTTTGTATTAAGTGGTGAGGTAGAAGATATTATCTCTTATATTAAGAGCAACAATATACTTCTTAGCAATGTAATTTGGTATTTTCTCTTAAGAGGTGATGAAAAGCTGATAGAATTCGGCAAAGATGCTATAACGACGACAATTTTGGAAAACATTGCCAAAGATGCCTCAAGTGAGCAACTTATCAGACTTTTTAACAACAAGCATATAGTCTTTAACGATATTGCTCAATGCAATTTCTGCAAAAGACCGGTTATTATGCTTTGTGATGAAAATTCAAGAGAAGGTTTTCCGCCTATTATTCATTTCATCCAAAAAAGTCCTCTTTGCCCGAATGCGCAAAAGTTATTATTTGAAGACAATCTTTGCAACAAAGATGTAATTAGGTCATACATATCTTTATATCCGTTGGATACAAGTGTAGAATATCTTCTTTGCAAGCCTATTTTTGCTGATATACTTGAGGAGTATATAGAAAAATATCCTATAGCAGAGAAACTTTTGACAAAACACATTATCTAAAGATTAAAGTATATGTCAAGAAAGTGAAACAAATTCACACTCTATGTCTTAAAACTAGCCCTCAAACGGGCTAGTTTTTTATTGACAAAAATTGATGATGGTTTTACCTTAACGGTAATTAAATTAAGTTTATGTTTGTATTACTTTAAAATTTATAATTATGATTGTGAAAAAAACAAGACCTAAAGGTTCTTCAACATCTTCACAGGTGTTTTGGTTTTGGCTAAAAGCCGGTAACCATAAAATTGATAAAGAGCACCATTATAATATGCTCATGGGAATTGGTTGTAAAGATAGAACACTAAAACGTTTTATCAACGCTAATTATTGCTTTGATGAAAAATCGGTTGTTGAAGCTATTATTGACAGTCAAAAGCAAAAAAAATCTATTTTAGATAAAGATTTTTTGGTTCAGCACCTTACAAAACATTATGCATACGGCGTTGATGTGCAAAATGAAATTGCTAAAATCAAGGGCATTAAATGGATGATTGAAAAAGGATTTATACTTGAAGAGTGCTTTATCAGAAGTTATCTGAAAAATGCCAACCAAGCTTTATTAAAATCGCTTATTCCATACGTTCAATATCTTGCAAATGCTGAAAAGGATGTTTTTGAATGCGGTTATGCACCATTGGTTATTCAGTATCTAAAAGTCGTAAGACCGGTAAAAGAAAGTAATGTTTGTAGACTGTTGTCATTTAATGATGCCAGCGTTTACAACGCATTATTTGATCATCATTCACACAAGGTGACAAACAAGCTTATTGCAGAAATTCTGACTAACAAATCGGATGATATTGTTTATGAGCTTGTAAAGTTTGTAAGACTTAATGCCGAGCAAGAAATTTTATTGATTAAGCGCAACAATTTCTTTTTGTTGAAAACGCAACTTGATAATTTCGGCAATGTTATGTGCAAAGAAAGTATTGATTACTTATCTAAAAACGCAAGTAATCAGATGTTCAAAGACTTTGCATCTTGTGACAAAATAGAAGTTTTCAACGGCAATTATCCTGATAGTTTTTATGAGCGCTTGTTTAAGCTTAATGACAAGAAATTGTTAAAAAGTTTTATAAGTTCCTCTTATCTTCCGACCATTTTTGAGGAAGAGTTATTAAAACTTAATGATAAAGAGTTGATTAAAGAGTATTTTGGTGATGAAAAACAAGTTTACAGCAATAAGTCTGCTATTCATATTTTAAGAGATGGCACTAAAGACAAAATTGATGATTTACTTGAAAGCGATTATTCAATCGGTTTTTATGGCGAAGCTTGGTTGTTTAAGTCCGGCCTTAATGATTACATAAGCCGTTACTTAAAAAACAGAGTTCCGACCGGTTTTGGCGAAGCTTGTTTGATAAAATTTGCAGACAAGAAAATTGTTATTAAATGGCTTAGTGACGAGGTTATACTGCGTGATTTGTCTTTTATTGCAGCAATGGAAAGAAAAGATGATGACATTATCAAACGAATAATGGAGTTAATGCCCGGTTTTTATGAAGAAGAACAGAATTTGGAAGCGCTTATGCTCCACGGCTCTTGTGATGTTATTTCTCATTTTTTTGAAAATTTAGAAGAAAGTGAGTATCTGAATACGAGCTTTGAGGTAAGCGAAGATGTAGCACGCCAAATCTTCTCTACTCGTGATAAAGAAGTGCAAGAACTCTTTGTCAACTGGTTTGATATTGATGACAGTAACGAACTTTGTAACGCACTGGTAAAATTCGCCCATAAGGATATTGTTATTAAAAAGCTTAATGACAATGAATTTTCTTTTGATGTAGAAAGTTTATTTAAGCGTAGTGACCTTGACAGGGACATTATAGCAACATACCTTAAGCATAACGAATTATCCGACGGTTACGAAGAATTTGCTCTCTTACTTACTTTGGATGAGGATATGGTTTTGAAATACCAAGAAGAAGTTGGTTTTGACTGTATTGATGACGATATTCTTGACGAAGGGTAAAATAAAAACCTCTGCTTTAAGCAGAGGTTTTTTTGTTATTAGAATCAAAGATTTGACAAAACTTCGAGGCATTCTTTTCCCTTTTTAATCATTTGATTGAATCTTTCATTATAAAATTCTATACTCATATCTCTAACCCCTTTTTCCATATATTTATTGAGTTCATCTCTATTAAATTCTTTTCTATATTTTCTTTTCATATTTGTAATTCCATTATTAATATTATCTTTAATATCATTACTATTTGCTAACACAGTTCCTGCATATAGGACTCCCAGACAATAATATGATTGCGTTATCTTTGCCGATTGCATAGTATTTGTTTTATCACTACTGGTATTACTTTCACTATCATTTGAGGTTATTGTTGGGTTTTGGATAATTCTATCTAATCTTTCATAATCATATTCTACTTTATTCTCTGCTACAATATAAAAAAATGCCCCAAGCAAGGCAGATATCCCTATCCAAATATAAATAAATAGACTTACATAATTTGCTGCTATCTCTCTGATTTCTTCATCATCTACAATAAGAAGAACTACAATACACAATAACAGTGGAAACAAAATACATGCTGCTACAACCATTTTAACCTCCTACAATCTTAAATCTTTTCTCATAAGTTTAATCATTTCTTCAATATCTTTATCTTCTAGATTTTCTTGATTTAGCAATTCTCTTGCCTTTTCTGCAACTTCATCATTTTTTGCAAACAAACATATATTGTATGTTTGTCTTTCTAATAACGTAACTTTTCTTTTTGAAGAAACTAAAGCTTTAAGATAATACCAATATCTATCTCTTAATTTAGTTTCTTTTATTATATCTACCTCTTTTCTTACTGCAATCTTTGCTGCAATAACAGACAACAACACAGAAACCAATACATTTATAAACATACTCATAACACAAACTCCTTGTAAAAAATGGAACGGTTTTGTGCAAGAAGGAATAATTTTTAAGCAACAAAAAAACTGTATTTTTTAATATATGAATTATAATTGACTTTAAATTAAATAAGATTTATCCTTGCACAAAACCGTTCCTTTATTTTCAATATATTTTTTTAACATATTGATAAAGGATTAGTTATGATTTACGGATACATTAGGATTTCTACCGACAAACAAAATCAAGAAAATCAGAAGTTTGAAATAATAGAGTTTGCTAAAAAAAATAATATACACATAGATAAATGGATTGAAGAAACAATATCTTCTCAAAAAAACTTAGAAGAACGAAAATTAGGAAAACTGATAAAAAAATTAAAAAAAGATGATATCTTAATCGCCAGCGAAATTAGTCGTATCGGGCGAAATTTATTACAAATTATGTCTGTTTTACACTATTGTTTGAATATTGGATGCAAA
>JAFYWO010000111.1 GCA_017557925.1 Alphaproteobacteria bacterium
ATAACGCCTATGAACTTATATTTGCCAATGACTCAACTTATGCACCAATAACATCTTTTTCCCCGATGTTTAAGGATATGGACAAACGCCAAGAGCTTGACTTTTGGGGAAACACCCAAAACACACACTTTAAGCCACATCTTCAAAGTTATTTTTTGGTTTTCAGAAAAAAAGTCATCAACTCGCATAAATTTCAGCAATTTATACAATCCATAACCAAACTTCCCGACCATTCTCTGTATATTTTACAATACGAAGTAGAATTAACTTCATACCTTTCGCAACTCGGATATAAATACGACAGTTATATCCCATACCAAAAACTTGCTCATCTACCCATACCGGATAAAAATTCTTATCCTCTAACACTTATAAAACACCACAACAACCAATTCCTGAAAAAAAGGACTTTTACCGAAAAACTTATGATATTGGAAAATATAGACGACCTGCTTTTATACCTAAAACAAAACTCACCCAAAACATACCTTAACATTTTGGCATCCAAACATCCACGTTTATCTCACCTAAAACCTTAAAAAATACTATGCACACCCTAAAAAAGCTTTTAGTTGCACTATCAAAGATTTTAGGCTACACTACCCCTAAATACACCAAAAAAAGAGGTAAAATTGTTAGAAACAAAACTAAAAAAACTCCATTTTATAATAGCTATACTCTTGCTTATTATAGCTATTGCTGTGTATTACTCATTTTCATTCAAGCGTTATGCCGTCTTTGCCGGCTATAACCCTGATGGTATAATAAAACCCTATGTCCTAACCTACTTAAAAGGACTTGAAGAAGTAACTGACGGCATTGTCTATATTACCGATTCTAAACTTAATAAAGGCGAAGAAGAAAAGCTTAAATCCCTAAACATCATCTACCAACAACACATACCGCATAACGAATACGACTGGGGTTCATACAAACGTGGCTATAATTGGCTAAAAGCAAACGGTTATTTATCCAAATCTAATGAGCTGATTTTTGCTAACGATTCAACTTATGCCCCCATAACTTCATTCAAACCGATGTTTATAACTATGTTCCTAAAACCGTATCTTGACTTTTGGGGTGATTTAAAAAACAACAACCAAACACCTCATCTTCAAAGTTATTTTCTTGTTTTCCGCCCTAAAGTTTTTAATTCCGAAGTTTTTAATAACTTTATAAATAATATAACCGCCCAAAAAACTCGTAACGACTACATAAACGAATACGAGATTCCATTAACAGCCACTCTTTCACAATACGATTTCAAGTGGGATTGCTATATACCATACGACAAACTGTCTGATTATCCCTTAAACGATAAGCATACACACCCCGTAAAACTGATAAAAGACCATAACCATCAATTTATAAAACGTCGCACTTTTACAGACGGCATGGTAGTTTTAGAAAACCCCAAAGACATTCTTTTGTTTTTACAAACCAACTATCCCAAAACATATCAAGATATTATAAACTCATCTAATATAAAAGCTAAAAATCCACCATCATATTTAAAGGAAAAAATCTAATGAACTATACCAAAAGACATATAATCTTTTTTTTATTAACCCTATCTTTGGGTATAAGTTTTTATTTGGATTTCTTTGTTCCCAAAGATATATCCGTATCCTTTGCTCCCATAAACCCCAAAAAATCTACCACTGTATTTGCCGGCTATTCCTCAACGGGCAACATTCCGGAATATGTAATAAACTATCTCCAAAAACTAAAACAAATCACCCCCAACATAGTCTATGTAACAGATAACCCTATATCTAAAAAAGAAATATTAAAACTAAAGCCCTATGTAAACCACATAATAGCCACCCGCCACAATGAATACGATTGGGGTTCATATAAACGTGGTTATAACTTTATAACCAACAAAAACTTTCCTGCTCCCAATACATCTCCGTTACTGATTTTAGCAAATGACTCAGCGCTTCCGGTTGCACCGTCATTCAAACCCATATTAAAAGACATGCAAGAAAAACAAACAGATTTTTATGGTATTACCGCCAATCAAGACGGAATATACCATATCCAAAGCCATTTTCTGATACTAACCTCAAAACTCTATACCTCAACAGAGTTCAAGAACTACCTAAACAACGTAAAACCGCAAACTGACGGACTTATGGTTGCCTCATTATACGAAGTTCCTTTCACAAAATATTTTGAAGACAAAGGTTACACACACGGCACTTTCATTCCTTACGAAAATTTATCATACCTAAAGTTGAATGACAAAAACTGCTATCCCTTAACACTTCTTACCAAGCACAAACTTCCTTTACTAAAAATGCGCACATTTACCAGTCGTTTACACGTTCAAGAATCACGTCGTATGCTATTTAAGTGGCTAAAACAAAACAGTCATAAATCTTACAAACAACTTATCCGCCATCTGAAACAAATCAACTCTCCTTACTTAAAGGATAATCGTGAGGACTAAACGTAGAATGAGCCAAAAAACATTTTTAATTGCATTTACCGCACTAACCATAACAGGAGCTCTTGTAACCTATCATATTACCCCAAAAAAGCGCTATGCAATTTTTGCAGGCTATAACCCTGATGGCAATATATCCCCTTATGTAATCACCTACTTAAAAGGACTTGAAGAAGTAAGTGACGGCATCATCTATATTACAGACTCTAACCTCAATAAAGGCGAAGAAGAAAAGCTTAAATCCCTAAAAATCATCTACCAACAACACATACCGCATAATGAATACGACTGGGGTTCATACAAACGTGGCTATAATTTTTTAAAACAAACAAAACTTATAAAAAACACCAAAGAACTAATATTAGCAAACGATTCTTGTATTGCTCCGCTAACATCATTTGTTCCGATGTTCAAAGAAATGGAAAAACAAAAAGACATTGACTTTTGGGGTAACACGCAAGATAGACCATATTATCCGCATATCCAAAGTTACTTTATGGTTCTTCGCCGTTCCGCCCTAACCTCTCCGGTATTTGAAAATTTAATAACCGGCGTTACACATCAAAAACAATATTTTGACTATGTCAGCAAATACGAAATTCTGCTCACCACTCGCTTAAAAAATGAAGGCCTCAAGGCAACATCTTATATCCCGATGCGCCCTAAAACAGATATATACTCCACCCCTCATCTATACATCAGCGAGTATAATAATCAATTTATAAAAAAGAAATCCATAACCGAAAAAACAAGATTAAAAAACATCAGCCTTACCAATTTATTAAATAAGGTCAAAAGCATTTCGCCCAAAACATACCAAAACATTATTGCTCTAACAGACAAAAACAGCTGATTTATATTATATACAAAATAATAACTCTTAATTATGCCTCTAAACCAAACTTAGCTTTAATCTTCAAATATGCCCCAAAAAAAGGGTGCCAAAGCACCCTATTTTATCATCATTACAATTACCACGGATTGCTATACTTCAAGCTTGGGTCATCCAATCTCTTAACGTAAGCATCAGAAGAACTCTTATCTTTGTAGTTATAAGAATCACTTAAAGTATCAAACTTCAACACATTTGTTCCATCAAACTGATTTCTGTCAAAATAGCAATAAACCGTTGCATGGCCTTCCAAAGTATTTGTTGCCACAGGGAAGACATTCCATATATAACTCTTAGCCATTGTTACACCACCGCCTTCATTATCTTCTCCATCGGTATTATTAGAAAAAATACCTGTTCTATCTCCCCCATTTGTGACTAAACTATTATAATGAGCAGCATCATACAAGAAACCCATACGAGCAGCCCAACCTTTACCATTGGTTTCATTTGGGTTCAATGATGTTTTCAAGAATGTTCCTTCTTGGAAATACAAAGGTTCTGCCACGGCATATTTATCATTATTGCTGTCTGTATACACATCAACAGTGCCAGCTGTTGGGTCACCAAATTGAACACTTGATGATAAATAACCAAACTTATCGTGCTCGGATTTAAGTCCCCAGAACCAACCTTCAGTTTTCCAAGTATTTGTTGCCACAAATTGAGAGAAGGTATCAGAACTTTGGTAAATCTCATTCCAATACAAGCTCTTTGTTTCTTGCATACTAGGATACATAATATTACCAACGGTAACTGCCTTTTTCAAAATATCGCTTTGTCTTAAAGGCTCTGACAACATAAACATCCCCTTAGGTACAGCACCGCCATTAGCACCTGCTGTAACCATACGACCTGTTCTACCCATTTGGAAAGAGATAGGCATCATTGTTGCCATATTCTTATATCCCGGAGGACACATAGCATAAGGCAAAATTCCAATATAAGGATCAGCCCAAGCAACATCTTGTGGCACACATTCAACACCACCCTTGCCACAAGCATTTCCGGCACTCCATCTTATACGTTTAGATTTGCTACCTTCCAAATAGTCATTAGATACGTTATAAACACCTTTCAACACAAAGTCAGGCAAAACGTCACTCAAGCGAGCACCACCACGAGTGGTCAACTTAATATCGTGCATAACCGAAGTATATGCCGGATTAACCATATATTGGTCATAAGCATTTGCAGCATTTGTTCTCGGACCATCATTTGCCACCATATTTGTATTAGATACAAGTCTGTTAGCCTTGATATAACCATATCCCTCATCAGCTGCAAATGTAGAGTTTTCTCCGTTATTACCATAACTTTGCTCTAGCTCAATAGCACCTTTTCTGACATAGATGGAAGTGTTATCCATAATATTAGTTCCTGCAATACTTGAACCGCTAACATCTTCTGAGTTAATAGAAAGCATCGCATAATAATCAGCACCACCATCACCATAATTACCGGTATACCTGTCTTTTGCCCAAACTCTAACATAACTCGGATCAACCTCAAACATAGCTCTTGAGCTGTCTTTTTCAGCTGTATTATATGCGTCAGATGCAATATGTATAACATCATTACCCTTAACGTGTAAAGAACCGTTTATATCAACATTTGAAGACCCGTTTGGCGTTCCATCTCTATATACACCAAATATCTTAGAGCTCTGACCACCATCACCGTTACGTTGAATTTCAAAATCAACATATCTTGTTCTAACCATATCTTTATTAGCATAAATTCTTGAATCTTCAACACCATTAACCGCAGTACTGCCAAGCATAATCCCCAATTCGCCAGCTCTTGCAACAATAGTATTTTCGTGTTCACCATCTTGCCCTGCATGAGCATATAATTCCAAAGCGCCTTTTTGCAAGCTTACACTTGAAGAGTCACTATCACTAACGGTTTCTATATGAACACCACGCCCACCAAACACATAAGAAGAACCACTGATAACTCCGGTATTACTTGAATCACTCTTATCAGCCATAAAGTAATTATGTTTAGTTCCCATTCTGGCTTCACCTTTATTAAGCTCCATCCAAGCGCCTTCTGTATCTCTAACATTAACAACTCCGGAAGATGCCATAAACATCATATCTTGTTCAGAAGCATAAACATTTCCAGCCACTTTACTCGGGTCACGGATAATCACCATACCATTACCCAATGCGCCCCCAGGTGCATACACATTCAACCAACCGTTTCTGTTATCAACAAGATAACTTGATGTTCCGGAAAATCCTGCGTGCAAATCTCTAAATCCGGCATCATTAAACCATGCTTTTCTTGCCCATAACAATTCATCAATCCAAGCATTTCCAGCAACACCCATTACAAAACTGCTACGAGTATACAATGCTCCACCTGTATCAGAAGAACTAATCTGATTATTTCCCATATAAGTAGAACCGAAAATATCTGTATACATAGTAGAAATAGCAGTTAAACCTTCTTTAGCAGCATTTATACCAGATGCACCATACATACCACCGGTTTGAGATGTAGGTTGGTATGGTTGTCCTTCCAAAATCTTAATTCTTCTGCCATATAAAGATACTTCAGAAGAATTACCCGGAGTTGATCCGAAATCTACATACATCTTAGAATTTTCCGCAAATGTATCATTTGGATTATTAACAACGGAAGAACCTGCACCTTGACCTACAACAAAGTAGTTACCGCCATCTTTCATAATTTCAACTCTGGAGCTTGTTCCTCTACCGTTTGCAGCCAACCAATCACCGTCATAAGAACCGGCATATAAGCCACCGCCACCGCTGTTAATAACTGTTTTTGCATGTACCAATGGGTTACCACCGGCAGCAGGAGATTGGGAGTTAATATAAACTTCACCGCCCTTTCTTGCCACATAAACGTGAGAACCTTCATTCGCCCCGATACTAACCGTATGTTGTCCTGCCTGAACTTCTGCCGTCAACAAATAATCATCAGCATCTCCAACCATTGAGCTTGCAATTCTAAATGTGTAATCATCATTATTTTTCTCAACGTGAACAAAATCACCAGCCATTCTGACTTCAACATCTGAACTGTCCAAACTACCGCTGGCATAAATAATGTCATAATCAGCCATAGAACTTCCGTCAGAAGGTTTAAATACCATCTCCGTTAAGCTGGAAGCATTACCCATAATCTTAAAACCTTCGTTAAGTGCACTTAAGTTACCGTAAATCCACGCAGCACCCTCATTAGATGCTGTTATTGAAGAATACTTGCCACTTGCGGAAGCCCAAGGCTTACCGATATATAAATCAGCAACCTCAGGGTCACAATTAGCTGCTGTTCCGGTTATATTACAATTAGTGTTCATCGTTAATTTTCTAACGTTTAAGATACCGTGATATTCTTTAGCATCACTTTCCCACTGAGTATTACCAGCCATTTCTTGATTTAAGTGCCCACCCATATAAAGGTCTGTAATCATAGTATTATGGTGCGCATCTGTCTCTGGGTTATCTGTTGGCACACGATATAAGTATTTATCATTATCTTCCATAGAGTTTTCAATAGGCTCACTAGAAGTTACAATCAAAGAGTTTTCCGTTAATACATCATCATCAAATCGAATATCACTAACCATAGAGCTATCCAAATACCAAGCACCACCCGTTCCTTGCGCTTCTTTTCTGTCTGTAATAACACCACCGTTAGAACCTACCAATGATGCTAATCTTGAGGCTCTTTTCTTACCTGGGTCCATAGCGTGAGGAAATACTAAATAAGTAACCAATCTGTGCTTATCTCTATGCACATATACTTTAGGAGCTTTATAGTTACGCAGTTCATTAGGAGTATAACCATAAGGTAAAAAGCTTGAATAACCTGTTTCAAAAGCACCTGCTGTATTATCATCAAAGGCCAACTCAACCGTAGGATTTGAATCCGAAGATGTTGCATCCATCAACTTTTGGAAGTTATTTCTTGTAAAAGATTCTACCACCGAGTTCATTACTCTCACCTGAGATGCAGCATTAATATCCTGAATTTCCTGCAATCTTTCGGCAGACTTTTTATACAACGTAGGAGTAACCATCGCAATCAAACCAAGCATTGCAAGAGCTTCTACCAACAACGTTCCTTTTTCTTCTGCTATATTTACAAACTTCCTCATAGCCATCACTCCTACATAAAAGTCTTAATACGGAATAAACATCCGGTTTCACAATAATCAACACCGTTTACTTTGAAAAAATCTCTATCAAATATCGCCACCGGCAAAGTCCAGTGTGTCTTAAACATTCTATGCAATGGGAAAGGATTATTTTCAATATCAGGATGAATTTCCAACCAATCATACAAATCAATTTTGTAAGATGAGCTGAAGTGCATCTTACCTCTAAACTGCCAAGCTCCGTCTTCCCAATTTATTACACCAATGTTTTCATTAAATCCTCTTGCTTCAACAGCACGCCAAAAGTCATAACTCAATGTTCCGCTAATTCTACCTTTCCAACGTGCATCCAACTTCATAAACGAAACCAAATAAATACCGCCAAATGCTTTGCTGACACGGCAACATGTATCTTCTATTATTGAACTATCATATTCATCTGTTTCTATTTCGCACATAGAAGCAACACCACCAACTCCGTTCTTATCTTTACAAAGTTCGTGTCCTGAATTTGAAGCATCACAAGTCATAAGTCTTTTAAGACAAATCACTTTTGATGCCATTTCGTCACCATTAAGCAACTTTCTGCCTATTTGCATATAGTCTGTTCCACTTGAAGAACTCAATTCACGCAAAACAAACTTTCTACCGTCACCATCATTGGCCGAAGGATGTGTTTGGTCATAAACCATCGTATAATTACTCTCTGCATTATCCGCTGTATCTGCGTGCAAAACATCACCGGGAAGAATATACAAAGGTTCTTCATGTCCTGGTTCATCTTTATTTTTAACACGTCTTAACAAGTCTGCAGCAAAAGAATGTTGAAATACAAAACGAGAAATTACGGCCATAGCTTTTTTACGCGGAATATCCCGATCATAATCAGGACGCGCCGACAGGTTATATCCATATATCGCCGACATAAATGTCGCCAAAATAACAACCAAATACATAAAACTCTCCGACCATATAAACGTATCTCATAAAAAGTATACATTATTTTTTATTAAAAATCAACTAAAAAAGCAAAAAAAAATTCCCTTTTAAAGTCAATCCTTTATAAAAAAAGGTCAAAGAAATTAAAATTTTTCGGCTATTTGTTCTATTTTCACAGCTTTACCAAAATCATCAACTTCAATCACAACTCCCCAAATAGTAAGTTCGTCACCGTTTGCCGGTTGAAGTTTGTTTTGTAAAGTCATTTTTTCTGCCAATCTTTCAATAGGCGTTTCTTTATCAAATCCCAAAACAGAATTAAAATCTCCACACATCCCCACGTCTGTAATATAAGCCGTCCCTTTTTCCAAAATTCTGGCATCAGCCGTCGGAACGTGAGTATGAGTTCCCAAAACCGCACTAACTCGTCCGTCCAAATAAAACCCTAAAGCCAATTTTTCGCTTGTTGCCTCTGCATGAATATCAACAACTATTGCATCTGCATTTTTACCCAAAACATAATATTTCAGCACATCTTCAATAGGCTCTACGATACTTCCGACTGGAGGCATAAATACACGTCCCAACACTTGCATAACAAGTATTTTCTTTCCCAAAACCTCAACAAGTCTAGCACCCCTACCCGGTAGATTTTCAGGATAATTAAGTGGTCTTATAATTTGCGACGAATTATCCAAAACCGGATAAATATCACGATTTTGCCAAATATGATTTCCCGTTGTTACCATATCTGCGCCGGCGTTTAAGAAGTCATTAAAAATAGAAGCGCTTATACCAAAACCATGTGCTGCATTTTCACCATTAACAATCGCCACATCAATAGCATATTTTTCTTTTACTTCTTTTAAGTGATGAGTAATAACATTTCTTCCCGCTCTACCCACAACATCACCGCAATATAAAATTTTCACTAAAAATTTTCCTTCACAAACAAGGCGAACCGCCCTAACCGTAAATACTATGGTAACATCCGATACCCGCTATACAAGGTGGGCACCATATAACAAGACCACGATCTTGCCAGAGACAGTTCCCTAAATAAAAATGTTGGCCCGGAGTTAAGCGGTTTTCTACGAGTTGGGCAGTCCACAAATTTAATTTTTTTTATTCTACAACGATTTTAAATTAAGTGCAATAGATTTTATTGCCTCATTCAAAGAATTAAGAGCAGAACTAAGCTTTGCATCAACTTTTAATACTTCTTCCGCAGATATAAACTCTCCTTTTAATTCATTATCTGTTATACCGGCAGGTTGACTTTGCTCTGTCTTAATTCCTTCTTTGGCCACGCGGCCATTGTCAAAACTATCAATTAATTTTTGAATTTCAACAATCTCATTCTCTACAGTTTCTTTAATCTTTTCACTATAT
>JAFYWO010000112.1 GCA_017557925.1 Alphaproteobacteria bacterium
CCTGGTATGCACATCAATTCGTAAGAATGTAAGAAAAGAGACTATGCGTGTTAAAGAATTAGCACGAGGTCGTGAGAGGTTTAGATTTTTTGCAAATGGTGCATAAAATTTAGCCTATAGCCAATTAGAAACTACGAGGTGATTGATTTTTATCAATCGCCTTTTTTTTGTGATTTAAGATGATTTATGATTTTTTTAGCAATAGCGGTATTGGTATATTCTTTAAGGGTTATTTGTTGTGCACAGATAGCCTTTTCTTGGCGTTTGTCCTCATTTTTCAGATAATAGTCAATTAGGTTCTTCAAATCTTCTTTTGTTTTATACATTGGAATACAATCTTGATAAATATCTTCTATTTCTTTCATATAATCAGAAATTACCAGAGCTCCTGATGCGGTGGCATCAAATATTCGGTTGTTTATGAAGCCGAATTCTTTCATATCCGGTCGGTGGTCATTTAAAACTATTTTGGCCGAGCTGTAATATTGGTTTAAGATGTTATTTGGTATATACATAGCTTTATACATTTTGGGAGAAATTATATTTTGCCAGTTATAACCATATACAGATACATCATAGCCTAATTCTATGGCATAACGGAGTGAAGTTCTGTCATGCCAGTTTGAGCCGACAAATAATATGTCGGTCTTTAATTCTTCTTTAGGGTTAGGATAAAATTTTGTAGGATTTGTAAATTGTGGAATATAAATCGCATTGATACCGTTTTTATTTAAGGTTTCTGTATAGCTTGATGAGGCTACAGCTATAATGTCAAAATTTTTGAGGTCATCATCAAGGTTTGAATTTTGGGGCATCGGAGAACGAGAGTTCAGAAAAGATTTTTTATCTTTTTTGGCGGAATTTTTATCAAACAGAAGAGGGTAATATATATAGAGAAGATTTGTATTATTTCCAAAAGGAGAATGAAATTTTGTATATCCTCGCATATAGATATTAAGTTTAGGGGGAGAGGCGTGCGTTTTATGATATTCCGTTCTGTAATCTATGTCTGTTTTTAGTCCCAAAAGAGAAAAGCCTTTTGCCATATCGTTTGCAATAAAATAATCTCCGTTATTTGTTTCGTCTCTATTGGTTGTGCTTTTTATGATAACGGGGGAAAATGCGCTGATATCATCTTCTTTTATTGTTGAGGCATCAGTAAGTAATGGAAACAAACTTATTAAGATAAACAGAGTTGTTTTTAATATCATTTTTCGTTTCCTTTTTGTTATAAAAGTGTCTCTTTTTTGATTTTTTGTGAAAGTTTTTGTTTTAGATCTTCTGCTCTTAATTGTATATCTTCCCGAAGTGGGGTTTTTAGGGCTTTTGTGAGCATTTTTTGGGCAAAATTATCATTTCCGATTAAATGATAGTATTCTGCTAAATAATAGTTTGATATGCCAAATTGACCAATGTCATTATGAATCCTGCCTAAAAGGTGATAGGCTTCGGGGTTGTTTGAATTGCGGTTAGCGTGTTCTAACATAGGTATTAGGGATAATTTATCTTTTCTTGATGGTTCGGTGGCAAGCAATGTTTCGGCATAGTTTATTTTATAGATATCTGAATTGGGTTTTAGTTTTAGAGCTTGTGAGTATGCTAAAGATGCTTCTTTCGGGTTTGAAGCTTCTAAAAGCGCTTGAGCTTTTAATTCCCAAAAATAAGGGTTTTCAGGCTCTTGAGATAAAAGTTTTTCTATATATTTTAGGGAAGAATTAAGGTTTCGTTGGCGCATATAATAAACTGCGTGAGCAATGGTTGCTTCTGTTGAAGTTTGGTTTAGAGGATATTTCTTTAATACTTGCGGAAGCTCTGAGAGATAAGCATATAATTTTGCTTGTATACGTTCTAGGCGCTTATCTAAATTGGGTGTTGTGGTTGATTTTTGGTTTGTTATTTTTTCATTAAAAAAACTAATTCGTTCTTGTGTTAAAGGGTGGGTTCTAAAGTAAGTGTTTTCGGAAACACCTTCCAAACGATTGGTTGTTTTTATTTATTCCATAAAATTTTTAAGGCCGGTAATAGATTTATTTTGTTTGGATAATAAATTTATGGCTGTTTCATCTGCAGCTCTTTCTTCTGTTATTTGGTAGGCAGTAATGGCATTTATGGCGGAACTTTGTGTTCCTAAAACAACCGCAATGGCAGCATCGCCTCTGCCACTCACGGCAGCAGCACCGGCAGCGGCAATTAAGGAAGCAAGTGAGGCTTTTTCTATGGATTTCATCTGGATTTTTAAGCGAAGAATATGTCCGCCTAAGATATGTCCTGTTTCGTGAGCTAAAACGCCTTCTATCTCATTAGTGTTTGAGGCTTTTAGAAGTGTGCCCGTGTGGATGAACATGTGGTTAGCATCTCCGACAAAGGCATTTAGTGAACTGTCTTTTACAATATGAATCTTATCCCTTGATATAGGGATATTAGCCTCTTTCATAATAGGGGATAAAACGTCTTCCAACCAACTTTCTGTTTCTTCGTCAATAATAATGCTTAGCGCATAAGCATTGAATGTGATAAGAGAAAATAATATACTTAAAAAAATTTTTTTCATATAACTTAGCTTTAATAAAGTTGGATTTGGATAAGATATAAAAGAGCTTAAATTTTAAGCTCTTTTATCATAAGCGGATAGAATTGCCAAAAGTTCCGGAGTTATCTCTTGTGATTTTGAAGAAGTTGGCTCTTTAACTGTTGGCTCTTTGGTTTGTTGTTTTGCCTTATTTTCAAGAGCTGTTGCAAGTCTGTTATTTGACTTCATCATAGCAAGAGTATTTACTTTTGAGTTGTCTTTTGATTTTTCCATATCTA
>JAFYWO010000113.1 GCA_017557925.1 Alphaproteobacteria bacterium
GCACTTATTTAATGTTTCATCAAGTATCTCTCTACATTGACCTGCACAATCATCTGCTGTTTTATCATACACATTGCCTTCGTCATAAATTGCGGCACCACATTGTTTGTACCATGTTGTATTAGCGTCTGGGCTACATTTATTTAATGCATCATCATTCACACCCAAACATTTAGCTCTACAAGTTTCTTCTGTTTCATCATATCCGTCAACACCGGTGCTTTCACAAGCAGGATAGTATGTTACACCATCTCTTACACAGGAATCACCATCTTTATTTACGGTTAAACATTGTTGACGACATTGTTCTTCTGTAACCCAAGTGCTCGGACAACCGCAACCTGTATCTGCATCACAGCCTTCTTCCCCAGGACAGCAAACTTCTGTGTCGGAGTCACATAATGACACACCGCATCCGTTGAAGTAATCTGTTTCTGTTCCATTTTCCGTTAATGTACAGATCAAATCACCTGTTTCATAACAACCTCGTGCACAATCTTCTTCTGTTGCCCAATCAGAAGTATCCGTATGTCCGCCACATTCATAGTATTTCACTCCGTTTTCTTCACAGACTTCATTACCTAATACACGGCATTCTCCTTCACAATCTTCTTTTAGGCTTACAGCTATATCTGTTCTGTTTTTACATAGACACTTAGTTAGGTCATGAGGATAACCGATACCACCTGTTGGACATTGTTTATTAAGACCATTTGCAACGCACATATCTGTTTCTTTACAAGTATCAGATTGTCTTACGCCGGCTTCTGTCGTACATCTATTATCGCCTAGTTCTTGACAAGTTTCTGCACAACTTGCTTCTGTTTTTGCATCACTCCAAAGAGGTGTTGTTCCGCAACTACTGTATTTAGCTATAGTTTCACCTGTTTCTGTGCAGTTTTCTCCTGATGTATCTAAACTCATACACATTTGAGCACAATCATCTGCAGTTAAACTAAATTCTTCTTTACATACACAACCGAGGTTTACATCACATCTCTTATTTGTTTCACAACCTGTTGAACAAGATGGATAATATGTAACCCCACCTATTGTGCAAGTTTCCGGATCTGTTCCTTTCACAGGTTCAG
Organism: Alphaproteobacteria bacterium; assembly: GCA_017557925.1. Lineage (GTDB taxonomy): Bacteria > Pseudomonadota > Alphaproteobacteria > RF32 > CAG-239 > CAG-267. Next base: position 1,092 of record JAFYWO010000113.1, read on the forward strand.
AACATTCTGCTCTACAGGTTGTTTCTGTTTCTTCGTATCCTAAATCTGCGCCACAACTTGCATAGTATGTTTCTTCCACACCATCGCCGTTACGGTCATCTACACAACTTGCACTACCGGCAACAGGAGAAGCCTTACATTGTGCATTACAAGTTTCTGCAGTTTCTGTGTATGTACAAGATGGTTTACAAGCACCGGTATCTGTATCACAGTATTGATACTTAGTACACAATGTATCTGTTCCTGTCTCGTAGTAACCTTTAGGACCAACGTATGTTTCCGGTTTACTTGTATTTGTATACTTATCATCCATACCTTTGATACATTCTGAATAGTATTGTAATCCGTCTTTATAACAGTCTAACATATCATCAGAATAAGGATCTTTGCCGGTTGTTCCAACTTGGCATTTCTTGGTACAAGTATCTAATGTTTCTGTATAACCATAATCAGTGCCACATTCGTCATACTTATAATTACCTTCAGTTCCGCAAGCATTATCATAGCTTACTTCGCCTTTTCTCTTACATTGCATATAACAACTGTTGTCTGTTTCGCTAAATCCACGGTCTGCACCACAAGATTCATACATTGTTGTTCTATTTTTATCGCAAGATGGGTCTTCACCATTTGCAAGAGGTTCTTCTGAAGGTAATTTACAACTTTCATTACAATCTTCTTTTGTATATTCGTAATGACATCCACATACGCCTGCAACTGTGTCTGTTCCTATTTTACAAACTTCATTTGCATCACAATATGTATTTCCACAAGCTGTGTAGAAGTTACTATTCTTAACTTCATCAAAACATACAGGTGTTTCTATTACAGGTAAACAATTTTTAGCACATAGAGCTTCTGTCTTAGGATATGTTGTTGCATTACATACGCACTTACCAGAACCATTACATTGGTTGTTTTGTGTACATTTTGATGTTGGGCAAGATGCATAGAATACTTTGTTTTGATAATCTACACATTTATCTGTTGGAAGTTCAAAACATCCATTTACGCATGTTGCTTCTGCTGTTGTATATGGAGCTTGACATGTACACTTACCACTTCCGTTACATTTTGAGTTGTTAGTACATGTTGAAGCAGAACAACTTGCATAACGAGTTACTCCATCATCTCCGGTACAGCTTGCACCTGTTGGTGTTGAGCACTTGTTTGCACAAGTTTCTGCTGTTTCAGGATATGTTGTTGTGCTACAAGAACATACACCCGAACCATTACATGTTGAATTATTTGTACATCTGTTTGCACCACAAGATTGATACCAATGTGTTTCGTCATTTTGTTTTAAGCAGAATGAACCTGTAGCTGGTGTACAAGCATTTTTACAAGTATCTTCTGCAAAATTCCATTCACATGTGTTTTTACAAATACCATCAGGTATTACACAAGTTTCTCTTTCGCCACAGAATGTTTCTGTACAACCTGCATATTTACCATTATCTACAGAACCGGCTGGGCATGCTCCTGTTGGATTTTTACATTGACTTGTGCAATATGATGCGTCTGTTGTATTTGTGCATTGGCAGTTTCCACTACCATCACAAGTAGAACCTGAAGGACACTTACTTGTTGTGCTACACTTTTCAAATTTACCATTATCTATAGAACCTGTTGGACATTTAGCACCAACGTTTAGACATTGTCTATCACAATCTGCTTGTGTAGTTGTATATGTACAATTACAGTTACCATTACCGTCACAAGTAGAACCTTCAGGACATTTGTTACCAACACAGCCTGAATAGTAGGATACACCTTCACAGTTTTTCAAGAAAGCTCCTGTATTTTGGCATTTTGCAGCACAGTATTCCGCTGTTACACCGCCTGCTGGAGGACAAGCTCCTGGATCTGTATCTGGACAACCTTCACCCCATTCACCTTTTGAGGTTACAAAGAATGATGTATTAACGCAACTTGCAGCATTTGGTTGAACACAACCGGTTATTACGTTACAGCTTTGACTACAACAAGATGTATCTGTTGTTAAGAAGAATTCTTTATCAGGTTTACCAAATCTACATTTTGCTTTTTGACATTTTATACTTGTTGCCTCGCAATCATAAGTGTCAAAGTATGAAGTATCACAAGTTGTCGGATAATCACAATACTTACAGCTTGTTGCACGGTAACATGTTGTTGAAGAAGCAGAACTTATACTGTTAAAGAAGTCGCTATCCGGACTACAGAAAGAGAACGAAGCATAAGAACCTTCATCTGTGTTACAACTATCCGCACGATAACATGTAAAACCTGTTGCTTGTGAATTGCTTGTTTTGAAGAATGTAGTATTTGGAACAGAAGAATATGCACCCCTTGTTGTTGCACAATATGGACTGTCTTGAACTCTGTAACAAGTACTACAAGCTGTTGAACTAATTGTATTAAAGTATAGAGAGTTTACATACGAATATGAACCGGCATCAGTATTACAACTATCACCTCTATAACATTTTATGCTTGTAGCCTCTGAACTTGATGTCTTGAAGAATGTTGTATTTGGTGTTGAAGAATAACCGCAATTACCACAACTTTTTGCACGATAACAAGTTGAGCCTGATGCTTCTGAATGGATTGTTATAAAGTATGTGTCATTTACAAATGAATATGAGCCTGCGCTTACATTACATTTAGTTGCACGATAACATGTCTTACCTGTTCCTTGTGAGGATGCGGTAATAAAGAATGTTGTATTCGGGCTAAATGAATAAGCACCCCTTGTTGTTGCACAATATGGACTGTCTTGAACTCTGTAACAAGTCTTTTTACAACAATCGCTAGATAATACGTTAAAGTATTCAGTATTCGGGCTAACAGAGTAGTTACCTGTGGCTGCATTACACCAAGCTCTTTGACAGTTTTGACTGGTTGCAGAAGATTTTGATGTTACGAAGAAATTCAAATTACATTGAGCTCCGTATGTACAGTAAATACAAGCAGTTGCACGATAACAAGTTGAGCCTGATGCTTTTGAAGAAATTGTATAGAAGTAATCTGCACCAACAGATGAATATGAACCGGCAGAAATCTTACAAGCAGAAGCACGATAACAAGTTTTACCTGTCATATTCTTGTCATTAACAATGAAGAATGTTGTATTTGGCGAACTTGAGTATGCACCGGCACCTAAATTACAAGCTGTTGCACGGTAACATGTCAAACTTGTTGCTTGAGATTGAATGCCTACAAAGTATGACGTATCAATAGTTGATTCTGAACCAGCTGTTGTATTACAACCCTCTGCTCGCCAACAAGTAGAACCTGATGCAGTAGAATTGGTTGTGATAAAGAATGTCGCATTAGGACTAAATGAATATGCACCATTTCCGGAATTACAACTTGTTGCTCTGTAACAAGTCAAACTTGTTGCATCTGATGATACTGTGTAGAAGTAAACAGGGTCTACAAATGTATGTCCGCCCCTACCTTCATCCTCACTACAACCTGTTGCACGCCAACATGTTCTGCTTGTAGCCTCAGAAGAAACTGTTGTAAAGAAGTCCGGATTTGGAGATGCCGCATACGCACCTTGAGGTGTGTTACAACCGGTTGCACGATAACAAATTGAACTACTTGCAGATGATGATACTGATGTAAAGAACATCGGATCTACAAATGAATATGAACCTTGTCCTATATTACAATCTGTTGCACGCCAACAAGTTGTGCTTGTTGCTTCAGATGATATTGTCAAGAAGAATATCGCATTTGGACTAAACGAATATGCTCCGGCCAAAAGATTACATCCCTCACCACGATAACAATGAGAACTAGAAGCTTGTGAGTAAGATGTATAGAAGAATGATGTATTAGGACTTGATGTGTATGCTCCTAATGTGAATGCACAACTTTCTGCACGCCAGCAATGTGATGAAGACTGTTCAGACACAGCGGTTACAAAATATCTTGCATCAGGTGTTGCTGTATAAGCACCTGCTGCTGTATTACAAGCTGTTGCACGGTAACAAGTTGAACCTGAACCCTGAGATGTTGAAGTCAAGAAGAATGATGTATTCGGTGTTGAGGTATACGCACCAACTGAGAAATGACAACCTTTAGCACGCCAACAATGTGAGCCGGAACCTGCCGAATGTGATGTTATAAAGAATGATGTATTCGGTGTTTCAGAATATGCACCAACCGAGAATGCACAACTCTCAGCACGCCAGCAAGTAGAACCAGAAGCCTGTGAAGCAGATGTTACAAAGAATAATGTTGAAGGCGTTACATTATAAGCACCTTGTGGGAAGTCACAACCTGTTGCACGCCAACATTCAGAAGTAGAAGCAAGCGAAGAAACAGTAATAAAGTATCTGTCATCCGGACTAAATGAATATGCTCCGGCATCAGTATTACAACTTGTTCCACGATAACATCTTGAACCAGATGTATGAGAATTTGCAACATAGAAGAATGATGTATTTGGTGTTGAGGTATATGCACCAACCTCTGTGTTACATTCTTGACCACGATAACAAGTAGAACCGGAAGCAGAAGACTGAATTACAACGAAGAATGATGTATTAGGACTTGATGAATAGCTACCTGCACCTTCACTACAATTTATACCACGCCAACAGTGTGAACCGGAAGCGGCAGAGTGTGCGGTTACAAAGAATGATGTATTTGGTGTAAATGAGTATGCACCAACACCTGTATTACAAGATTGACCACGGTAACATGTAGAATCTGAAGCTGAGGATGAAATTGTTACAAAGAATGATGTGCTTGGACTAAATGAATAAGCACCAGCTGCAGAGAAACAGCTTTGACCACGATAACATGTAGAACCAGACGCATTTGATGAAATTGTTACAAAGAATGATGTATTTGGTGATGTTGTATATGCACCGGCATCACTATGACACTCTTGACCACGATAACAAACAGAACCTGATGCACTTGAATTTACAACATAGAAGAATGATGTATTTGGTGAACTTGAATAAGCTCCGCCAGTTTCTATATCTTTACAAGATAAACCACGATAACAAATTGAACCGGAAGCAGAAGATGTTATCACGTTGAAGAATGAGGTGTTTGGCGAACTTGAGTATGCTCCGGCCTCAAAATGACAAGATTGACCACGGTAACAAACTGAACCGGTAGCACTTGAATTTATTACTGAGAAGAATGAAGTGTTTGGAGTGCTTGAATATGCACCGGCTTCAAATCTACAACTTTTACCTTTATAACAAGTAAGCCTTGTTGCAGTTGAACTAATTGTTACAAAGAATGAAGTATTTGGTCTTGAAGAATATGAACCCATTGCAAGCTCACATGCCGTTGCTTGGTAGCAACGGGTGCCGTCATTACATAATGGTCTGATATCCTTAAACCACGGTTCCCAATCTATTTCAATGTTTATATGGTCTCTTATATCCTCAAAATTGGTAGCACATCCGCCTGATATAGGTTTACGATAACAACCGGTAGCATCATTACATTCATTTATTTCGTAAATACAAGCAGGATAAATTTCTCTTGCAGGGTCCAAACCGGCATAAAAATCAGCAAAGTAAGGAGCATTAAGAGATGTATTATATAATTTTTGAGTTCCTGTAGCAGCATCATAATTTGCAGCATTTATAAATGAGTGGTAGAAACGGTTCTCCTCTGTACAAGAAATTTTCTTCCAACAACGGTGGCTTCTATACATATTACCATCTTGGTGACAGTCACCTACAACATAAGTACAACCATTATTTGCATTAACAATTCTACAATATTCACTCGGACAGTTTGAACCATTTATAGCATCAATCGTATTATTTGGATTTGTATATACACCGTAGTTAGGGTTAACAACAGCATAAAAGTTTGAATGCATTGGATTTCCAAGAGGATATAAAGTTTCAGGATGATAACCGTTAACTCTTTCCACACTATCCATCCAGATTTCGTATGAATCCAAACCGTCATAAATAATACCTGCATTTATATCGCTATTAAACCAACGACGATCTTCATTACAGCCTTTCCACAAATAACAATAGTTTTGGACACTGTTACAGTTAAATCCAAGTCCGTCATCACTAACATCATAATCGGTATAAGAACCATCTCTTTGTTTATAAGAACAAACATAACGATTAACCACGTTATAATCTTCGTTTGTTATAGGGTCATTATTCTTTAGAGCAGTAATTAAAGCAACTGTCCCGTCAGCCAATCTTTCATTTGTAACTGGGTCAACAGCAGAATATGGCAAAAAGTTTTCAACACCTGTTGCCAAATAATGATTTTCATTTCTGTAGTATTCTTTACCAGTGTCTATTTCATCGTGATTACAATCATACACCTGCTTACAACCAAAACCACCGCACTGGGTATCTAACCTGTATTTACAATAATTATCTTCACCACCTGAATCCGTGTAAAAGAAACGACGTTCCGCATTACATTGGGAAAGTCTACATTGATTTACACCCCAATCAGCAAAACTACAGCGAGCAGAATAATCCAAACTTCCGCCACCAAACTTTTCAATTACGTCACCGTTTATATCTTTAATAACGTCACCGTTTGCAGCGCCATTTTCTACCTCAACAAATCCGTAAGAACATCCGCAATTCTGCCAATATCTAACATTTGAAGCCGCCCCCAAACAAGAACGACCATAACCTGCTAAACCTTCATCTATAGGGCACTCTTGATATCCATAAGCTCCAACCAATGACGAACAACAGTCTTCGTCTCTATAAAGTTGCTGTGCTGAACCTCCGGTAGATGGCTTACCGTAGCAATACGTAGCACCTGCTCGTGGGTCATCACAGGGCTTATAACTACTGTCACAAACATTATCACCATTACCAAAAAAAGCATTAGCCTCACAACCAGGGTCACCCAATCGGCAAACCTTTGATTCCGCTACATTACACCATGCCAATCCTAGCATAGTTATCGCTATTAATATCAGCCTCTTAGCCATCGCACACCCACTTTAAATAGAATAATATCTTATTAAAGATACCATATTTTTCAAAAAAAGTCAACTATTTTATATACGAGAATCGTAAAAAAACAATTAACAAACGGGTGTTTTTAATAGGTTATTCTACCTTTTGTCTTAAATTTTCCAACAAACCCTCTATACCCTTGGGAGACTTAGAAATAAATGCCGTATATTCATTACGGGCAGTTTGAGCCAAACTCACATTTTCTATAATTATATCAATAACTTTTAACTTTCCACCCTTATCACTAACACGCCATTTCACACTAGCAGGCTTACCATCTCCAACCGGCACTTCTGTATTAACAAAAACCTGATTTGGATTACTTGAAGGAGTTGTTCCTTTGAAGACAAATTCTTTACCTTTAAACTCATCAAACCTTTTTGACCAAGTTTTTACATTAAATTCTTTGTAAAGCGCAATAAATTCTTTTTGTTGAGAAAGATTTGCCTGACGCCAATATCTACCTAAAACATATTTACCAATAAAATCTAAATCCAAATTTTCAGTAAAAAGCTTACGAAAAACTTTATTTTTATCTTCTACACTTACATTAGAATTTATAATATCTTCAATACCTTCTTTGGTAAGGTTTTCAATCATCAACACAGCCTTTTCTTTATTTATATCCGCAAAACCGGATTGAATAATACTAAAAAAAACCAAAACATATATAAATATTTTCTTCATAACGTCCCTCTATTAAAAAAAATTAATTATAATCCATTTCATCCATATCAAAATCAAAGTTTGGCGTTTCTGTTACATCATCTTTCTTTACACATTTTTTTAAGCGCCCACGATTTTGCAAATATGCAGATTTTACAGCTTCATAATAATCTATTGAACCCTCTTCAAGACTTTCTAAAAATGTAATATTTTCAGCCATTAAGTTAACATATTTCAACCCCACAGCCCAATAATAAGCACTCATAGCATCATCATTACCCTCATGCGCAACCCAATATGCTGGAGAAGAATACCCATCAGCAACAAAACCTACAACCGAACGAGGTGTTCCCGGACCAATTACAGGCAATACAACAAAAGGACCATCAGGAATACACCATGTTGCCATTGTTTCATCAAAACTCGTTTTATCTTTCTGGACACCCAATGATGTAGCCACATCAAATAAACCAGCCACACCTAAAGTTGTATTTATCACAAAACGACTTAAATTCGTCCCTGTCCCACCAAATTCTCCTTGCAAAATATGATTTGCAGCAGACACTGGCTCATCTATATTATTGAAAAAATTAGAAACACGAGTGCGAATATATTTATTGGTAACCGCCTTATAACCTTTCGCCACAGGTCTGACAACATATTTGTCCACTTTATTATTAAAACTAAACATTGCACGATTATATTTTTCCAATGTTGATACATCTGATACTTGTTGAGAAGACGAAGCACAACCACTCAAACTTATTGAAAAAAACAACAAAAGTGTCAAAATTTTATTACTCAACATTACCCTCTTTCTATAAAACAGTCTGATTTAATATAGCAAGTTTATCATATAAATCAACACCAAATTTCATTATTTTGAATGTATTTTTATTCACGCCCTTGCAAAAATATTACAATTTAGAAATTTTTTGTGTTTTGCAAATAACAAATTATTTAATTAGTATCCTCCTTATATGATAACTTTTTACGGAGATATATATAAAATGACAAATACTTACAACGGCAAAATTAACCTTTTTGATTGCGCCACAGCTCAAAAGGTAATTGGTCAAGAAAACTTTTTATCAGCTTTTAAAACCGTTTTGGATCACGGAGCTTATTGCCAAGGACCTGAAACAAGAGAATTAGAAGAAAAATTATCTAATTATTCAGGAACAAAATATTGTGCTACTTGTGCTTCCGGAACAGATGCTCTTATTCTTGCATTGATGGCTTGGGGTGTAAAACCGGGTGATGCCGTATTTGTTTCTTCATTTACTTTTGTAGCTTCTGCAGAATGCGTCGCAATACTTGGTGCCACACCTGTTTTTGTTGACTCAGATCCTCACACATATAATATGGATCCTGAAGATTTACAAAAAGCTATTGATGAAGTTAAAAAAGAAGGGAAATTAAACCTAAAAGCTGTTATTGCCGTTGATATTTTCGGTTCACCTTGCGACTATGATAAAATTATGAAAATTGCTCATGATAATGGTATGAAAGTATTACAAGATGCTGCTCAATCATACGGTTCAAGCTATAATGGTAAAAAAGCAGGTTCTGTTGCTGACATGGTTGCAACATCTTTTTACCCAACAAAGCCTTTAGGTTGTTATGGTGACGGCGGTGCAACATTTACAAATTCAGAAGAAGAATTTGAATTATTAAAATCTTGCAGAGTTCACGGCATGAGTGCAACTGACCATTATGACAATGTTCGTTTAGGTTTAACCGGGCGTTTAGACTCTTTCCAAGGTGCTGTTGTTCTTCAAAAATTAAAAATATTTGACGAAGAACTTGTAAAAAGAGCAGAAATCGCAAAAAGATACGATAATAATTTAGATGCTTACTTTGGAAAACAAAGAATTTTAGATAATGCAACTTCTGCTTATGGTTTATATACTATTGACTGTGAAGACAGAGATGAGTTGATGGCTTACTTAAAAGAAAACAATATTCCTTGCGGTGCTTATTACCCAAGACCTGTTAATACACAGACTGCTTATGCTAAATGGAACACCAGAAGTTTACCTGTTTGTGAAAAATTATCAAAAACAGTTTTAAGTATTCCAATGCACCCATATTTGGAAACAGAAGCTCAAGATTATGTTATTGCAAAAATGAACGAATTTGCAGCTAAAAAAGCAAAAAAAGCCGCATAACCAATCCGTTATTAAACCCCAAAACAGACGTTAGAAATAGCGTCTGTTTTTTATTTTTAAAAAATATTTTCAATTATTGATTTTTTAAAGAATACTTCCTATATTTATTATAGAGTAATTTTTAAAGGGGAAACTTATTATGATAAAAGAAAGAGAATTTGCGACCTATAGCAATTCACATATCATTGACGAAGGTCTTCGTAATTATATGCTTAAAATCTACAACTATATGGCAGGAGGTTTGACAGCTACAGCATTGGTTGCATATTTAGTAGTTACAAATCCTTCTATTTTCAGATTATTTTTTAACGAAATGGGCTATACCGGATTTGGTTATTTAGCTTTATTTGCGCCACTTATTTTGGTATTCGCTTTCGGTTGGGTTTTACAAAGAGGAACTGTTGAACAAGTAAGAGCAATGTTTTGGGGATATTCTGCTTTGATGGGAATTTCACTTGCACCTATATTTTTGGTATATACAGGCACAAGTATTACGAGAATTTTTTTAATTACAGCAGCAACTTTTGGAAGCTTAAGTCTTTATGGGTATACAACCAAAAAAGATGTAAGCGGTTGGGGCAGTTTCTTATTTATCGGACTGTTTGGTGTAATAATTGCATCCATTGTAAATATATTTATGAAAAGTTCCGGATTGGATTATGCTCTTTCTTATATAACAGTATTCATTTTTGCAGGTTTAACTGTTTATGATACACAAACTTTAAAATCCATGTATTACGCTAATGGTTTAACTGAAGATGGAGAAAACAGAGGAGCTATTGCAGGAGCCTTATCTTTATATCTTGACTTTATCAATATGTTTATGGCTTTATTGAGATTATTTGGAGACAGAAGATAAATTAACTTTGTTTTTAAATTTCAGGTCGGCACTGGAACCAGAGCCGACCTTTTTTTTAGGAGAAAATTATGACAAATAAAACACTAAAGGCTTTTGAAAAAAGGCACAGCATTTACAACATAAACAACGAGTTAAACTTAACAGATTTAGAAATTGAAGGACTTATAAACAAGGCTTTAGACATATATCCAAGCGCTTTTAACTCACAAGATGCAAGGCTTATTTTGTTAATGGGAGAACATCACAAATATTTTTGGGAATTGGTAAAAAAAGAACTTTTTAGAGTTAGCAAAGATAATAAAAAAACTAAAATTGAGGAAAAAATAGCTAAATTTGAGGCCGGATATGGCACTATTTTATTCTTTATTGCCCCGGAAATAGCCTCAACTTTAGAAAAATCTTACCCCGAATATGCCCCGCAATTTCCCATTTGGGCAAGAGAGGGAAATGCAATGTTACAATTTTTAATTTGGAGTATTTTTGCCGAAAATGGTATTGGAGCAAGTTTACAACATTTTAATCCTCTTATTGATGAAATTATCAAACAACAATTCAAAATTAACCCTAAGTGGGAATTTGTCGCACAAATGCCTTTTGGCGGAATAGTTGATATGCCACATAACCATACTATAAAATATACAGATGAGAGGCTAACTGTCAGACCATAAATCAGATTTATATTTTTATAGAACTATATTATAACAAAGCGCTGAATTTCAGCGCTTTTTAGTTTATAGCATAAATTGCATTAAAGATGGTTTGGTTTTATTACTTCTCCCAGCTGTGTATGAAGTAAAATTCGTTATGAACAATAAAAAAGAATAAAAATACCAAACGAAGCGTTTATTGTGAAATTATAATAAAAATGATTTGACTTTGAGGGGTAAGTATGTTGTTTTATATGATATTTTTTGTGTTTTGTTATAGAGATTGGCATTTTAGCCAATGAGTCAATATCTGCCTTTTAGGAGCTTTTTGTGATGAAAAATTATTTTCCTCGTCCAACTTGGTCTATAACCATTATTTGTTTGTTTACCATATTGTTAATGTGGTTATCTTTCGGATTATGGGGAAAGAAAGGGATGACTGTATCTTTTGATGCAGAGGCTGTTAAAGATTTACAATATCAAGTATTTTACACAACAGAAGAAAAAGGTAAATTTAATGAAAAACAATCTGTAAGAAAAATTGTTAAAAAAGGAAAAAGTAAAATAGAAATTGTTTTACCTATAGATGAAATTGTTAAGTTTCGTTTAGATTTGGGAATTAGTCCAGAAAAGATTGTTATTTCTAATTTAATATTAAACGGAAAAGAAAAGGTTGAGTTTAAAGATTTTAATAAATTTCATTTTCGTAACTTTGACAAAAAGGAGTTAAGCGAAAACAAGCTTGTTGCAAATATAAGTCACAGAGACCCATGTATAATTTATAAAGAAAATTTGTTTTTGAAAAAAGGAACGATTATTGACTGGCACTTGTTTATTATATTGGCTACATTTTATTTCTTTATCACATATAAAGTGGTTAAGTATTTAGCTAGGTTCAAAGTTGAAAAAAATTATTCCAGAATTGATATTGTATTTTTGAGTATGTTTTTTACGTTATTGTTTGTGCCAATGTTAAAGATTTCTGATGCTGAAAAGTCTGTGCAAGAAAATAGAATGCTAGCCAAAAAACCACAACTTAAAGATGTATATGGGGGGGGGCAACTATGGAGCGAATTTTGAGAAATGGTTTAATGATAGGTTCTTTGGAAGGGATTGGCTTTTAAGTATAAATAGTTATGCCTTTGATGTGTTAAGAACTCATGGTAATGACAAAGTTTTGATTGGAAAAGATGGGTGGTTGTTCTATAAAGGAGATAATAGTTTAAGAAATTTCCAGAATTTGGATTTGTTTACTGATAAAGAGCTAAAAAATGCTGTAAAATATTTAACTGATATAAATGAATGGGCGAAGGCTAATGGAAAACAATTTTATTATATGATTTGCCCTGATAAAAATAAAATTTATAGTGAATATTTGCCTTATGTAAACCAAATCAATCCTGACAGCAAAAGCAGAGCAAATCAGTTGATAAAATATTTACAAGAAAATACTGATGTAAAAGTAATTTATCCTTACGAAGCATTACATAAAGCAAAAGAAAACGGCCTCTTGTATAGAAAAAATGATACACATTGGAATTCTTTAGGAGCATATATTGGTTATATGGAGCTAATGTCTTCTATTATTAAAGATATAGAAGTTAATATTTATAAATATGATAAAACTGAAAATAAGCAAATATTAAAAGGCGATCTAACTAATATGATAAAAAATGTTGCAGAGGAAACTTCCTTTTATAATCTTCCTATGATTGAAAATGAAAGTAAATGCAACGGCGAAGATAAAAAAAGTAAGGATATGAAATGTATAAATAGTAATAAAAAATTTAAAGTATTTATACTTAGAGATTCATTTACTACATCTTTAGCACCATATTTAAATAATACATTTAATGAAGTAAATTATCGTTGGCGTCATAATATAAAGAAAGAAGATTTTAACAATCTTAAAAAAGCAGATATAATTATTTTGGAACAAGTTGAACGCTATGTTATAAAACTTAAAAATTTATCTTTTCCCAAGGGGGTAAAATAATGCTATTCTCATCTATGA
>JAFYWO010000114.1 GCA_017557925.1 Alphaproteobacteria bacterium
ATTCTGCTGAAATGACGTTAGTGTGCGAAAATATTATTCAAAAATTCAGAATAAAACCAAATGAAAAAATCATAGAAAAAATAAAAAAATATGATGTAGCATTAACTTTAAGTATAGGAGAGAGAGCTTATCAGGAGTATAAATCGTTCAAAGAAGCCGGAGCAAATCGTTACCTTATGCGAATAGAAACAACAGATAAAAACTTATATCATAAACTAAACCCTAAAATGAGTTGGCAAAAACGTTATGAATGCCTGTTAATGATAAAAGAATTAGGTTACGAGCTTGGTTCCGGTATAATGGTCGGACTTCCTAATCAAAGCATAGAAAGCATAGCTAATGACCTTTTTTTCTTAAAAGAATTAGATGTTGATATGGCAGGTGTCGGTCCGTTTATTCCACATCCACAAACCCCTTTAGCTAAAGAAAATAACAATAATTTTATGTTGTCTTTACGCACAATGGCTTTAATGCGCTTATTATTGGAGGATATAAATATACCGGCTACAACAGCAATGGAAGTATTAAAACCAAACGGACAAATAATTGCCCTACAATCGGGAGCAAATGTTATAATGCCGAATATGACTATTCCATCTTGTAGAAAGTATTATGAACTTTATCCCAATAAAGAAAAAGAAGTTCAAACACTAGATACTATACGTCAAAAACTAATGTCTATCAATCGCACAATATCAAATGATTACGGTAATCATAAAAGAGGTAAGTAGTGAAAAAATTTGTTCATATATCCTTATTTTTAATAACATTATTGTTTAGTATCAAATGTGTTGCGTTAGAGTTTAGCACAGATATTCCATCATCACCTAATCAAGCTTTAATAGTAATACACGGATGGCGACAAAATGGAAAAAGTATGGAATGGATGGGAAATCAATTAAAAAAAGATTTTCCTGATATGGCTTTTTATTATCCAACAGCGCCCGACAAAGCACCCAACGGAGGTTATCAATGGTTTGTTATTCCGACCTTAGGCGAGGGAATGAATAAAGAAGAAATATATAACCAAATGATGTCATCAGCGTTGGATAATCTTCATTATCTGCATAAACTTATAACTTATATTCATCAAACTCAAAACATAGATTATAATAACATCCATATAACAGGTTTTTCGCAAGGTGGATTTATGGCTTTGATGGGGGCACTTACTTATCCTAAAAAAATAGGTAAAGTAATATCTTTTTCCGGTGTTCCGGTTATGTATACTAAAGATTTTCAAAAAAAAGATGTAATTTCATATCCTGATGTTTTAATAATACAGGGGAATAATGACACTGTTATTCCGTCAAATAGTTTTGATTTAACCCAAAAAACATTAAAAACATTACCACTTAAGTTTGATCTAAAACTAATTTTTAATATGCCTCATACAATCAATGACATAGCTCTAAATTACGCAAAAGATTTTCTGAAAAACTAATCAAAGCTCTATATACTAAAATATATGCTTGAAATTCCTGAAATAATTATTATCTCAAAGCTCTAGTGTTAACAACCATAAACGGAGGAAAATTATGGAAATCAGAGCATATATGCCCGAAGATAATAAAAATTTTTTGAATTTTTATGAAGAACTTATAAAAGAAAATGATGCCCAAATGCTAACCGGAAAAGAAATGGCGGAACTTATAGCAAAAGACGAAAAAAAACTTGAAAACAAACACAAATACAGACAAATTTTCATAGTAGAAGAAAATGGTAAAATTATCGGTTATTTAGCTTTGAAACATACTCATTTTGAAAAAATAAGGCATATTGCAAAATTTTCTTTGGGCTATTTAAAGGATTATCAAGAAAAGGAAAATGTTGGTTCAAAATTAGTTGAATATGCACAAAATTGGGCAGACCAAAACAATGTAAGGCGTTTAGAAATTTTGGTTATGGATGAAGATGATAATCTTGAAGATTTGTTAGATGATTTAGATTTTAAAAAAGAAGGAAAAAGAAAGCATTCTATAAAAATTAAGGATAAATTCCATGACCAGACCATTATGGTAAAAGAATTGTAATCTATTCCCCTTTAATCTTTAATGGTTAAGGGGGAATTTTTTATCTGTCTTTATGAAAAAAACTTCTCACAATCTCATTAAAAGATTTTTTATTTCTATATACTTTGTGTAAGGCATTTTCCATACAAAGCAAAGTTTCAGAAGGCATAGAAAGAGTAATAGCTATATCCTCAATACTTTGTTTTGTGTGCATACAAACGTTTCTAAAAGAAATTGGATGGTTAGAAGAATTTTGAACACTTAAAGCTAATTCAAATAATTTATCATCATCTTTTAAGATTTTTTTTGCAATAGCCCACGATACCAAATATTCGTGCGCATACCTATAGTCTTTTTGGGCATCTCTGCCGTCTTCTAAACAATACTTATTATTTCTGTTACCAAAACTTTTAAGAGCATCAAATAATGCAATTTTTCGGTATTCGCTAACTTCACCATTTTGTTTTTCTTGTCCTTTGGCGCAAATTTTATCAATAATATTTTCGTCATCTTTATAAATATGACAATAAGGATTAACCGCAAAACATTCACCACAACCGTTCCAAATGTTTGTAATGTAATTATCGTCTCTAACGTTTGGCATAAAAACAAGCTCAATTTTGTTTGCATCTAAAGTAATATCTTCAATGTTAAGGTCAAAAAGTTCCTCTTTCATTTCTCTTAAAACGTTATTTTGACGTATTTTATCAATATTATTTATTAAGACTGCTTTTTGATTGGATAAAATTACATCATCTTTTTTTCCTACCAAGGAAAGCCTTTGTTCTTCATTAAGGGTATGAAATAATTTATTGGAAGTTCTTTCGGCAAGACCGCCAAATGCCCCCAAACCATCAAAATTGCCTGCTTTATTTTTTCTTTGAATAAGTCCGATATATATGTTTTCAATCATCTCAACAGCGTTAGAAGCATTTGTTTTAATATCTCCCCCATAAAGAGTAACATTTGCCCCGCTATTTAACACTTTACAACGAAATTTATCATCTTTTAGCAAAATTTCACGTTCTTTTCCCTTGCGTGTTAGTGCTATTTTCATTAAAGCATCTGTTGTAAAATCTGTCATAGTAAATCCTCAAAAACACCTTGCAAATTATAAACTCATCATTACAATAATAAATTATATACATATCTGCAAGATTTTTAAACCATAAAATAAGGAAATAATTAAAATGTATTCAAAAGATAATCTATACGAAGTAGTGTCATTTTCAACAGATACAACAAAAACAGGCAATAAAATGGGACGTCTGCTCCTAAAAGATACAACCACAAATGCAATGTTGAACTGTATGTTATGGGAAGAACGCCTTAACCAAATTTCACCCAAAACATTTAAGGCAGGCAATTTATTACGAATAATCTCTGCGGTATCAAATCCAAATTATAATAATTGCACATTGGAAAATGTAAAACTCGTAAAAGAAGCAAGATTAGGATTAAATGAAGAAGAAATAACACTTTACTGGGATAAACTTCAATTTTACATAACCTCCATAACGGATGAAAAACTCCGCACATTTGTTTTATCGCAATTGGCAAAATATGAACAAGATTTCAAAATAAAGCCAGCTGGTATTTCTATGCATCATAATTTTGCCGGAGGCTTGCTTGTTCATACCGTTGAGTGTTTAGAGTTTGCAGAATTGAATATGGCAAATTTTGCTTGTGCTATAAATAAAGACGATATATATGCTGCCACCTGTCTTCACGATTTAGGTAAAATTTTTGAATACAATATTGACTTAGAAACAGGCTCTATTACTTATGTAGATACATTCAAAACAGATTATATAAGCCATTCACAATTCGGTTATTGTCTGTGTTTGACCAATGGTTTTAAAGCTGTGGCTCGTATGATAGCCGCTCATCACGGACGCTCAGATTGGGGCGCTATAATAGATTTAGGCGAAAGAGATATAGAGCCGGAACTTTATTTCTTACATTTGATAGATAATATGTCCGCTAAATATGGCAAAATAAATATCAAAATGTTTGATGGAGAATAGTTTTGATAAAAATTAGAATAGCTCTTCCCAATGATGCAAAAAAAATAGCAGAAATCAACATAAAAACATGGAGAATTTGCTATAAAGGTATGTTACCGGAAGAACTTTTAAAAAACAGAGATATAACAGAAGAAAGAATATTACGCATACATCAAGAAATACAAAGCTGTGATAAAATATATATTGTTGCAGAAATAAACGGAGAAGTAGTCGGATATTGTTATGGTGGCAATAAAAGAGATAATGATTATCCGTTTAAATATGAAATTTTTGCGATATATGTTTTATCAGAGTTTCAAAATCAAGGTGTAGGAAAGGCATTGTTTGATGAGTTCAAAAAAATAATTAACAATACATCTTTTTATCTATATGCGTTAAAGCAAAACATAAAAGCACATAATTTTTATCAAAAACAAGGTGGTAAAGAACAGCCAAAGTATGAAAGGGTTATTCAAACAAAAGAAGGTATCAAAATTGAAGAAGTTCTCTATTCATTTAATTACACCGCATAAATAAAATGACAAAACAAGTTATTACCGCTTCGGTTACTTATTATTTATGGTACAGATTATAAAATACAATTAATTGATTTTATTTTCTTTTTTAGAGTTACATTTTCTTACAAATATATAACAAATGAGCACTATATCCTTGTTGATCCAAACGTTCACAAGTTAAAAAATGCCATTTTAGGAAAATTTCATAATCTTTTT
The DNA here is from genome assembly GCA_017557925.1 of Alphaproteobacteria bacterium. Lineage (GTDB taxonomy): Bacteria > Pseudomonadota > Alphaproteobacteria > RF32 > CAG-239 > CAG-267. Next base: position 4,753 of record JAFYWO010000114.1, read on the forward strand.
TAGATAATTGTTCAACCCATTCTCTCATTGCAAACGCTATTCCATCTGTTGCAACATTGGTAATATATTTTGTATTAGTATTATCAAATAATTTTTTGAAATCTTCTATATTGAAAGCATTAAAAACTTCTTCCGGAATGTCTTTAAACCTACCTATCTTATCCATAGCTTTACCTAAACTTGCAACACCTTGATGACGCAAGCCATAACCACTCATTAAAGAAGCAGAAGGAAGA
>JAFYWO010000115.1 GCA_017557925.1 Alphaproteobacteria bacterium
AGTTTATTCAAAGAAAAATGAAGTATTATCTTACGGATTTGATGAATTTAAGATTTTTCCAAATGGTTGGTATATGTTAACTTATAAAGAAAATAAAGAACTATATACCAGAGATAATAAACTTGTAGCATCAGGTTTTGTTGATTGTGAGGTTTTAGGCAATGGTTTTTATGCCATAAAGATGGATTCTATTTTCTATAAGCATGGTAACTATAATATTTATAATGGTTTATCAAAGCTTATAGCAAAAGAAGACAATGTTGTAGCATTTTTTGGCGATAAGCTTATGCTAAAACATAGCGATAAACAGGATGTTTACACATTAGAAAACTACCAAAAGGAAGAAATTGCAAAAAATGTTACCGGTTATAAAAAGTTTTATAATGGTCGTTTTTCTTTAACTTTTGTTAATGGATCATCTGCAATTTATGACGAAAACGGTAACCGTCTTTCAACTTATACCGGTCCAAATGCAACATTTTTGCCTGATGCAACATTCTTTGCTTGTCATCAAAACATTATAGAAAGACGTTATCGTCCTAATGGTTTGATGATAAAGGAAGAAATTTTTAATTGCGAACAAGTATCTAATTATTTTCTCGTAACTAAAGAAAAATCAACAGAACTCTATGATGAGACAGGAAAGATTGTGGATACAGATTTATTGTTAGCTTGTTCTTTTGATAATTTTGCTCTTTTTCAAAAAAAGGACCGCTATCATCTTTACAATCAATTTGGCAAGGTTTTAGAATTTAATGTATATTAAAAATGTGACTAAAAAACGACTTCTTTATAAGGAGTCGTTTTTTTGTTTTGATGTTGACAAGTTATGTAGCATATTTTAATATACAACATACAGTTAAATAATTATGTTAAACAAATATCATATAATTATGGAGTTACACGAAATTCAAAAAAAACAAGAAAACCTAAGAAATAAGGTTGATTCTGTAAACGCTTCAGAAATAATGGTTAAGCTTCTAAAAGAAAAAGAGAACTTATTAGAAGAATTGGCTAAAAAAAGAGCCTTAATGACAAAAGAAGACATCTTAAAATACGCCAATCAGATGCACTGTGTAATGCGAGGAGATTTTAAAGGAGTATCAATAACAACACCTGAAAAATACCATCGTCCGCTATTTTTTATAGATGCAACAGGAGTTGCAACACAGAGTTGCACTTTTTCAAGCAAACCTATTGCTGAAGCAAAAAAGTTAAAAAAGCTTGGAACAATTACTACTTACCATTCTTACGGTGGACATTATGTCTTTTTGCGCCCTTCAGCTGATGAAGCTATATGGCAATGCCCGAAAGAATGGTTGGATAAGGCAACTGCTTTTGAGTTTAGTTTCATTAAATCTGACCAGTTATCAGAAGTCTATGATTGTTTGCTTGATTGTCATGTTTTGGAAACAACATACTATCAGGTAGAACTTCCAGATGTTGTTAAAGAAAAAAAGATGACTTGGTAGCTTAATTACCCCCTACACTAAAATAGGGGGATTTTTTGTATCAAGAAAAGGCTTTGAGAAAACTCAAAGCCTTGCTGTTTAGTGGTTGCGAGGGAAGGATTTGAACCAACGACCTTCAGGTTATGAGCCTGACGAGCTACCGGGCTGCTCTACCTCGCGATAAATAATGCCTCAAACGACAAGATGTATATATGCCATAAAAAAATAATTGTCAATAATATTTTTTAATATTTTGCATTTTTTTTTAATTCTGCTAAAAATTTCTTATAAATATTAACATTTTTTAGTAAGAAGAATACCATTATGACTGAGCAAAACAGAAATAAAGAAAGGAAATTGGGCATAATTGCCGGAGGAGGCGATTTACCTGAAAAATTGATTCAATACTGCACTCAACATCAAAGAGATTTTTTTGCTTTAGCCATAAAAGATAACGCTAATGAAGATTATTTTCCATCTTATGTTCCTCACGCTTGGATTAGAATAGGTCAAGCCGGTACCGGATTTAAGCTTTTTAAAGAAGAGGGCGTTAAAGAAATTGTTTTAATAGGCACAATACATCGTCCGTCTTTTAAAGATCTGGTTCCGGATTTAAGAACAACGGCATTTTTTGCAAAACTCGGAGCTAAGGCGATAGGTGATGATGGGATATTAAGAGCTCTTGTTAAAGAAATAGAACAAGAAGGGATGAAAGTTGTAGGAATTCAAGAGGTTGTTCCTGATTTATTATCTCCTATAGGAGTTTTAACCAAAGCATCTCCCAATACTGAAGACGAAGAAGATATAAGAAGAGGTGTAGAAGTAGCATCAATGCTTGGTCGCTTAGATGTTGGTCAAGGGGTTGTTGTTCAACAGGGGTTAGTTTTAGGTCTTGAAGGAATAGAGGGAACAGACAAGTTAATAATTCGTTGTAAAGATTATAAAAGAAAAGGAAAATCTCCTGTTTTAGTAAAGTTAAGAAAACCAGAGCAAGATATGCGAATAGACCTTCCAACAATAGGACCTAAAACAATAGAGAATGCCTATCAGTCCGGTTTTAAAGGGGTAGCCATCCATGCCGGCAATACGTTGATAGCAAAACAAGAGGAAACCATCGCTTTAGCAAATAAATACAAAATCTTCATAAAAGGGATAATTCCATCGGAGTATGAAAAATGTTAGTATATTTGATTGCAGGAGAACCATCCGGAGATATGTTGGGCGCTCGTCTTATGAGAGCCTTAAAAGATAAAGAAAAAGACATTACCTTCGTAGGAGTTGGTGGTGATAATATGCAAAAAGAGGGTATGGAGTCTTTATTTAATATAACAGATTTGGCTATAATGGGGTTAGTAGAGGTTATACCAAGTATACCAAAAGTTTTAAGACATATCAAAAATACAGTCCTTGATATACGAGAAAAACAACCGGATATAGTTATTACCATAGACAGTTGGAGTTTTTCTGCCCGTATACACAAAGCAATAAGAAGTAAAAATATGAAGATAAAACAACTTCATTATGTTGCTCCGCAAGTTTGGGCTTGGAAAAAAAGACGAGCAAAGACAATGTATAAATACATAGATTATTTACTTACACTTTTTCCAAACGAGCCTCAATATTTTACACCATACAATCTTCCAACAGAATTTATTGGGCATCCGGCTATAGAAAGCTCTATGATAAATATAGACACTAAAGGATTTAGAGAAAAATATGATATTAAAGAAAATCAAAGAATAGCTCTTATTTTGCCTGGTTCACGTCATAACGAAGTAGCAAACTTACTTCCGGATTTTATAAGAACTGCAAACGAATTACAAAAATCTAATCCTGATTTATTTTTTGTTTTGCCAACAGTAAAAACTGTAGAAAGTAGGGTAAAGAATATGTTAAAAGAACTAAAATCAGATATTTTGGTTCTAAACACTCAAGAAGAACGTTATCAGGCTGCACGTCTTGCAGATTTAGCCATAGCAGCCTCTGGAACGGTTGCTTTAGAGTTGGCTATTGTAGATGTTCCTCATCTTGTATCTTATAAAGTTCCTCGTTTAACAGCTTGGATAGCTCGTAATTTTACAAACATAAAATATGTTAATTTGACTAATATTTTATTGGATAAACCGATAGTTCCCGAGCTTTTGCAAGAAAATTGCAATTTAGAAACTTTAACAAATACTGCAAAAAATCTTTTGGATACATCATCTGTTTTATATAAGACGGAAAAAGAAGGTTTTGAAGAACTACGCTCAAAACTTGGCGTAGGAAAACAAAATCCCAGTCAAAGAGCTGCAGAAATAATCTTAAAAATCATAAAAAAATAAGAGAGTGTAAGCCTGATGTTTTGGTTTTTGAAAAAAACATTGCTACGCATAAACAATTATTTAAAAGAAAACTTTGAGCAAGAAAGTGAAAGTTTGATAATTTGGTATGCAGTATCATTTGCTTTAGGCGCAGCTTTTTATTTTGCATTACCGCAAGAATTATCTACTTGGATTATTGTTACATACTTGGAGTTGGTTTTAATATTACTTTATGTATACCGAAACAATACATCACCATTTAAGATTTTAACCTATGTCCTTCTTTTTATGCTAGGGCTCTGTATCGCCAAAGCAGATGCCTTATACACTTTAAAACGGCAGGAAATAAATTTAAATAAAACCACATATTTAAATGGTAAAATTAAAGTATTGGATTATAATTATAGAGGAAAACCTCGTATACTTTTAACTGATGTAAATAACTACGAAAATAAACTAAAAGGGTATTTTAAGATAAGCTTATTAAAAAAAGAGCCTTGGATGGAAGAAAATAAATGTGTAGAACTTATAGCAGAGCTACCTAAAGATTTCACTCCAAATCCGATAGGAAATTATAATCAGGAAAAATATAACTTCTATAAAAATATTTCAGCTATAGGTTATGCTATAAGTCCGATTTTTGAAAAAGATTGCCCCAAAGAACAAAACAGTTTCTCTCAAATCATAAATCAAATACGAAATAGCATAAAAAATAAGGTAATTTTACAAGCAAAACCTGAAAATTCTTCAATAATTACCGCACTGATAATAGGAGATAGGTCGCTTATTACCAAAGAACAAAATAAAAATTATCGCACATCGGGATTAGCGCACTTTTTATCAATTTCGGGAATGCATATGAGTATAATTGCATTGCTTGTGTTTTTCCTAATCAGAACAATTTTACTTTTATTTTCAAACGGTCAGTATGATTTGAGAAAGCCGGCTTCTGTTGTTGCTATTTTAGCAACTTTACTTTATTTTTTCATCTCCGGTCAAACTGTATCTTGTATAAGAGCTTTTGTTATGACTACAATGATATTATTGGCTATTTTATTAAACAGAAGAGCCATAACACTACGATTGTGGGCTTTTTCTTTAATGATAGTGATTATTTTTTCACCCGAAAGTGTCACATCACCCGGATTTTTGATGTCCTTTTCGGCAACACTTGGCTTAATTGCTTTTTATGAACAAAAATCATCACAAATACATAATTGGTTGGATAATCAAAGTCTTATAGCAAAATTTGCAACCTATATTTTGGGAGTTGTCATAACGGATTTAATTGCAAGCTTGATGACACTTCCATATACTATGTATTTTTTTAATCAAATAGCTGTATATACAACATTGGGTAATATGCTGGCAACTCCAGTAATAACTTTTTATGCAATGCCTTCATTATTGTTGTATATGATTTCATTGCCGTTAGGATTATCCGCTTATGTGATGCCGATTTTGGAAAATGCGATTTCAATAATAAATCACATAGCGGTATTTGTTTCCGGGCTACCAAAGGCAAGTTACGGCAATGATTTAATCCAAATGAGCCAAATGGGAATTTTTATAATAACAATAGGTATGTTATGGCTTTGTATTTGGAAAGAAAAGTGGAGAGTTTTGGGAGTGTTTTTTATAATATTTGGACTGTCAACACTATTATTTACCCCAAGTAAAGACTTTGTTTTTGATAATTCCGGCACGACATTTGCATATAAAAATAATGAAAATAAATTGGAATTATCTTTGTGGAGAAAAAATAAATTCTTGTCAAGAATGTGGTTGAATACAGACAAATTACCCAAAACAACACATCAAGATACATCATACATAAAATGTAGCAAAGAAAAATGTATTTATAGAAATAGAATAGAATTTGGCAGAGGATGGGTAAAGTTTGATAATAAAAATATTTTGCTAAAAAACGGCGGTTATATAGACCTCAAAAGTGGTGTCCATTACTATAAAAAAGAGAAAAACCGTTTATGGAATATTCGTAGCAAGTAATAAATCAGCACAATTAACTTTTTTATCTAAGTTCATCAAAAACCTTTTTGAATTTTTTAGCAACAATTTCTGCAGTAAAGTTTTTTAATGTAATATAACGAGCTCTATTTGCTTTTTCTAATCTCTCGGCTTCATTTTGGGGATCAAGGTAGTATTTAACTTTTTCTATCAATTCTTCTTTTGTTTTCCACATAACAACGCTATCGCCATAAATATCTTCAATTTCTTTCATATAGTCAGATATTACTAACGCTCCCGAAGCCGTTGCATCAAAAATTCTGTTTCCTATAAAGCCATATTTTATCATACCATCCCTAGTATCATTTAGCACAATTTTTGCCGAACTATAATACTTTCTTAATATTCGGTTATCTATATAATCACCTTTACTAACTCCTTCAGGATAGTTTGGTCCGTAAATTGTAACATCAATTCCTTCATTATATAAGTATTTCCAAGCTTTTCTATAGTAGGTATTAACTCCAACAAAGAACACATCACTCTTTAATTCTTCTATGTAATCTGGATAAAACCTTTTTGTATCAGTAAACTGAGGAACATAATAAGACTTTATTCCTCGTTTGTTAAGTTCATCATTAAATATTTTAGATGCGCTGATAACTAAATCAATACCTTTTGCTTCCTGACACTTGTTTTTTATATCAGTTATATAGTCATCAATATCCTTAATTGTTTCAACCCCATTTATATCTTCAAAACTGGGGTAGGCAATATACAATATATTTTTCTTACCGACATAATCTGTTTTTCCAATAGGTAAAATACCTGATATGACAATATTATAATCGGCTTCATATTTGATAATGGAGTCTAAAAAAGTCATACTTTTCTCAACAAAACGATTTTCTGTAAAAAAATTCAGCAAATCTTTAGCCAGCCAAAAATCTCCTCCGCTAATATGTCCGACACTAACAACAACATCAATATTTATACTATCTTTTTTAGGCTCAACATAATAATCTTTATTTTTCTTTAGTGCATAAAGAACTCTTTTTATGTTAGTTTTCTGACTAAAAAATCTTTCAACAAGATTGTGAGCAAAATTTTTTCTGTCAATAATGGATTTATTCTCAGCTAAAATATCATCAAGAAGAATTTCAGCATCATCTTTTCCAATATAATAACTAACCGCATCATTAAAAATCTTCAACCTTTCGTAATTTGGCCAATACCATCTAGATACAACGTTGATGTGATTGTAAAGTAATTTATAAAATATCGGGTGTAAGTCTAAGTTTTTATTGTAAAAATTTGTATTGCTAGCAAAAACTGTCTCTAAAACATCAAGGTCTTTTTCCAACTCTTCTATATTGTCTAATGAATACTTTTTATATTCAATACCTCTTTTATTTAATATTTCTTCTATAATCGGATGATTTCCGATTATACCGAAAATTTTCTTTTTTTTATCATTTTTTTTAACAACCTGATTTCCAAAATTAACCAACGGAAGATAATAAGACTTTATGTTGTTTAATTTCAAATAATTCTGTAAAGAATATGTTGTTACAAAAATATAATCGTAATATTTTAAATTTTCATCATTAACGCCATATTTTCCACCAAGCCAAATAATAGAGATATCTTCGTCTTTTTTAGGAACAATGATATTATCTTTTTCTAAAAAATTTGCTAAATAAAATCCTACTTTTTTTCTTTTAAAAAAACTATCTTCACTAAGTTCTTCAATAAAAGGGTAGACATTTCTTTTTAATATGAAGTCATAAGAATAGAGCGATACACTACTTTTATTGTCAGATATAAAGAAAAATATTCCTAAACCGACTAAAAAAATAATCTCAAGAAGAAAAGCTATAACATATCTTCTTTTCATAGAAAACACCTCTAACGGGTTGAGCTTTCAGTTTTTTTTGTGTTTTTTACAATATCTTCAACCATACTGTTAATTTCTTCTTGACTAACCATTTGACCTTGTTTTTCTCTTAAAAAAGAACGCATATCTTCTTTGGCTTTTTTAATTTCGTTTGCATCCAAACCATATCTTTGTCCGGCTTCAAAAACTTGCTCTTCAATAGCAATAATTGTATGCTTTTGTTCGTTTTCTGTTTTCCAATTATCAAAGTTGCATACGGTTAAAAATAAAAAGACAATACCCAAAGAAACAGATATCTTAAAGAATTTACGAACAATCAGCTCATTATCATTTCCATAAATTTCATCATTTTCATTTGGAGCACCAAAGATACCTTCTTCCTCACTTGTTTTAGCTAACAAGATTTTAGCAATCAAAATAAGCCAACCAGAAACCAATATAAGAGCAAGCCAAATACTGAATATTGAACTTAATCCTGCCAATACACCAAGTAACATATAGAATATAGACTTTTTGTTAAGGTCGTGAAATCTTCTAACCGTAACGGAAACCATAGGGATTGAAGTTACTCCAAAATAGTAATAAGCTAACAAAGGCTCATCAATATACATACCCAAAGCATACATACAAAACAGCAATATACCAGAAGCAACCATAAACCCGAAAAACTCTAAACGTGTTGCTCTGCCATGAAAATAAAGATATTTTTCCGTAATTCCTCGTATATAATAATCAAAAGCATCCCCCCAAGCACTTTTCATATTTTTTTTATCAATTTTGGGCTTCAAAGGAGTAGTATCAGAACTGGCTTCTTCGTTCTTATTAGATAAAATATCCTTATCCTTCAATAACATTGCTTTCTATCTCCTCATTATTTTCAACAAAAATTTTATCTTCTTTAGAATTTTTAATGTTCATTTTTAATGTTTTTTCTTTTACTTTCTTGTTAGGGTAACAATAAAAGAAGTCATACATCTTAAAATAAAGAATAGAAATAAACACCAAAATAAAAGCTCTAAATAATGCCGCTAAAAATATGTTAATATAAGTAAGTAAAGACATAACGACAACAAGCAACACAACCGCTAAAGCCGTAACAGTAGCAATTCTTAAAATATTTCCCTTAGTTCTGGCAAATGTCATCAATAAAGACCTGTTTTTTCCGGTAATTTCAGAAACAAATGCAAAAGAAGGAACTAAAAACAACGCATTAAACAGCAAGAAAATAAATATATATCTGCCAATTCTCCAAACAGAACTACCCAAGAAACTTTCTACTGTTCCGCTTAAAGCGCCGTTAAATGACAGTTTAACAAAATGAATTACACAGTTAATAACCAAAGTCGTGACTAAAAGAGCAATCAAAAACAAAACGATAGCCGTTAAAAATCTTAATCCTGCCACCATGAAAATTTGCTTATCCCACAATATTTGCTGTTTATAATAGCAACCTGCTGCAAAATAAAAAAACAAATAAATATAGAATGTAGAAACAACAAAAAAGGAAGACGCACCTAACCACATAGGCAACAAACTTCCCATAAAATAGAAAAAGGTCAGAAAGAAAAATGCACTCAAATGTCCGACTACATAAGCGAAAGCATTTTTGTATACTTTTCTAACTGACAACTTTTCTTTCATCTTTTTATTACTTTCCTTTCTTGTTCATAAATTCAGTCAACCAATGAATATTATATTGACCGTCAATAAACTCATTTTGAGAAATAATTTCCTCATGTAAAGGAATAGTAGTTTTAACCCCCATAATGATAAATTCTTCTAAAGCTCTTCTAAGCCTTAACAAAGCTGCATTTCTAGTTTTTGCATGCACAATAAGCTTTGCAATCATACTATCATAATAAGGAGGAATACTGTATCCGGAATAAATTTCAGAATCAACTCTGATACCTAAACCGCCCGGAGCGTGCCATTCTGCAATTTTTCCGGGACATGGAGCAAAAGTTTCAGGGTCTTCTGCATTTATTCTGCATTCAATAGCGTGACCTTTAAATTGAATATCCTCTTGAGTGTATCCTAATTGAGCACCGCTTGCAATTCTTATTTGCTCACGCACCAAATCTATACCGGAAATGGCTTCTGTAATAGGATGTTCCACTTGTAAACGAGTATTCATTTCCAAGAAATAGAATCTGCCATCTTCATACATAAATTCCAATGTTCCGGCATTTTGATAGCCGATTTTTCTAATTGCATTGCAAACAATATCCCCGATTTCTTTTCTTTGAGATTGATTAAGAGCAGGGGAAGGGCATTCTTCAATAACTTTTTGATGATTTCTTTGAATTGAACAATCACGTTCTCCCAAATGCACAACATTGCCATATTTATCAGCTAAGATTTGCATTTCAATATGTCTTGGGCGTTGCAAATATTTTTCCATATAAACAACATCAGACGGGAAAGCAGCTTTAGCTTCAGCTTTAGCCATAGTGAAAGCTTCTGCTATTTCTTCATCAGAATAAGCAACTTTCATACCTTTACCGCCACCACCGTCTTTAGCTTTGATAATAACAGGATACCCAATCTTATTTGCCCATTCTTTAGCATCTTCAATACTTTCCAAAGCTGTAGAGCCAGGAGTAATAGGAAGACCAGCTTCAATAGCTGCCTTTCTTGCGGTAATTTTATCACCTAATAAGCGCATTTGTTCAGCTGTTGGTCCGATAAAGGTTATACCGTGTTTTTCAACCATTTCGGCAAAATCAGCATTTTCAGACAAAAAACCAAAGCCTGGATGGATTGCATCTGCACCGGTAATCAATGCTGCTGAGATAATAGCAGGTTTATTAAGGTAAGATTCTGCAGATCTCGCAGGTCCGATACAAACAGCCTCATCAGCTAAACGAACGTGCATTGCATTAGCATCTGCCTCTGAGTGAACGGCAACGGTTCTTATACCCATTTCACGACAAGCTCTGTGAATTCTCAAAGCAACTTCACCACGATTGGCAATTAAAACTTTTTCAAACATTAGATTTATTCCTATTTACTTATATTAAAAAAGCATCTATTCAATAATAACCAAAGGCTCTCCATATTCAACAGGATCACCGGCTTCAACCAATATTTTAGAAACTTTACCGCCTTTGTGTGCCTTAACAGGGTTAAAAGTCTTCATTGCTTCAACTAAACAAACAGTATCACCTTCAGAAACACTATCGCCAACTTTAACATAGTTAGGAGATTTTGGATCGGCAGACAAATAAACAACACCAACCATAGGAGATTTCACTGCATTAGGGCTGTTTGTATAATCAACTTCGCCGGTTTGTGTATCATTAGCTTCAGCACTTGGAACACTAACCGATTGAACAGCTTGTGTCTGAACTTGTTGAACAGGTTGAAACTGTGTGGTAGCCATAACAGCACCATGATTTCTTACTAAAGAAATTCTGCAACCTTCATCTTCATATTCAAGTTCTGTTAAATTTGTTTTATCCAAGATTTCAGCCAATCTGCTTATTATTTTTGTATCCAATGGATTAGACATCTTTATCCTCTCATTAAAAATTAAATTCATTACTCTTTTAAGGTAGTTACTGATAAATTACAAGCTTTTTCTTCTACATCTCCCCAATAATGTATAAAATTTAATATTTTACTGACTTTTTGTTAACATATATGGTATAAGAATAATAATAAATCATCAAAAGCGAGGCTAAAGTGAGTAATTTATTAGAAATACTGGAACACCACGGAATAAAGGGAAAAATTGTAAGCACAACAGAAGGCCCTTTATTGAACATCATAGAATTTTTACCTGATTTTGGAACAAGAATAAAAACCATAAAATCCTTAACGGAAGATATAAGAAGAGAATTGTGTGTAAAATCTCTAAAAATAGAGCAACCGGAATTTTCTAATAAGATTTCTTTTCAAATAGCTAAAGACACTTTTGATATTATTGATTTTTCAGAAAACATTAAATCAAAAGAGTTTGAAAAAGCAAAAGAAGACTATACTTTACCTATTCTGATAGGAGCTGATATATATGGAATTCCATTATTTCAAGATTTAAGTAAAATGCCACATCTTTTGGTAGCAGGAACAACAGGTTCCGGAAAGTCTGTTGGTTTAAATACATTCATATTGTCTTTAATAGCTTCTAAAACACCAAACGAGGTAAAATTTGTTTTAATAGACCCCAAAAAAGTAGAATTTTCAGTCTATAATAATCAAAAATATCAATATTGCCCCGTAATTACCGAAACTAATGAAGCTGTAAGCATTTTATCTCATCTTGCCGAAATTATGGATGAACGCTATGAGTTGTTTAATAAACACCAAGTAAAAAACATTAACTATTATAACCAAATATCACCTCAAAAATTACCTTATATAATCTGTGTGATAGATGAATTTGCCGACCTTATGGCTTTTGAAAAAAGTATAGATGAAAACGTTATTCGTTTGGCTCAAAAATCAAGAGCGGCAGGTATACATCTCATTCTTGCCACCCAACGTCCTTCGGCTGATGTAATAACCGGGTTATTAAAAGCAAATTGTCCGGCAAGAATTTCATATAAAGTAGCCAGTGCATTGTATTCTAGAATAATTTTAAACGAAAACGGCGGTGAAGATCTGATAGGAAGAGGGGATTCATATTTTTTAAGAGCTGACGGAAAAATTATAAGAGTTCACGGTGCATATATTGATGATTCCGGCATAAAATCTATGTTAGAACCATATCGTTGCACTATAAAACATAAGATAACAATAGCTGATAAAAAAGATAGCGTTTCCGAAACAACAAAAGAGAAACCATCGGCTTTATTAAGATTTGCAAAATTTTGGTTAAAATTAAGCCGAAAAGATAGGGATTTAATTATAAGAGCAATAAAATACATTTTTACTTTTATAGTAAACTATATAAAAGATAACAAGAAACTTAAAAGAACTAAAAAATAAAATATTGCCAATACCTTCTTTTTGTTCTAAAATAAAAAAACGGAGGTAAAATGCAACCAAACGAACAAGTATATACCAATTTAGAGGATATTCCATCTTTAAAAAAAGACTGGATACGTTTGGTGCATCGTTGCATAAGTAAATCACTTGGAAAAGATACAATACAATCCATAAAAGAGAACGGTCTTGTTTTTAATCGTAAATCAGCTGAAATATTACCACTACAACGTGGAGGATGTTATGATTCTCCCGGATATATGGTGTCTTCTTATAATGAAGAACTATTTTGGAAAAAACTTGAAAAAGATGATTTTTTTGTCTTTGACAACGCCAAATATGCTGATACCCAAATAATATTTGATATGCCGTTAGATGAATTTTGCTTTTTAGAGAAATTCGGACGTATTGCCATAGGTAAAATTGATAAAAAATATATAGTTGGTGTAATACCAAATTATAACGGATATAACCAAAAAATAACTTTACCCAAAGAAGATATTTTAAAAGCTAAAAATAAATCCCGACAAAATCCCCCCTCTAAAGTAAAACCAAATAGTATTGATGATATGATTTCAAAACTTCAAAAAAGATTTTCAACTATTTCAAAAGATAAGATAAATTATATAATAGAAACCGAAAAAGAAGAAATCTTGTATGATATAAATGAAGAAT
>JAFYWO010000116.1 GCA_017557925.1 Alphaproteobacteria bacterium
AGAAGTAGAAAAAATCACAACATCTGCTCAAAAATACATAAAAGAAAACTTTACAAAAGAAATTATGTGTGATAAAACCTTAAAGCTTTATCACGATTTGATAAACAATAATTGATTAACTTAAAACTTTTTATAGGGGTAAACTATGATAAAAATTACACTACCTGATGGTAGCATTAAGGAGTTTGAAAGCCCGATTTCAGGCTTAGAACTGGCAGAATCAATCAGTAATAACTTAAAAAAGCAAGCCTTAGCTGTTGAGCTTAACGGTGAATTAAAAGACCTCACTACCCCTATAACTTGCAATTCTACCGTAAAAATCGTTACAGCTAAAGATAAAGCCGGACTTGAAATATTGCGTCACTCTTGCTCTCACGTTATGTCTGAAGCGGTTAAAGAGTTATGGCCTGATGTTCAAGTAACAATAGGACCATTCATAGAAGATGGTTTTTACTATGACTTTGCAAGAAAAGAGCCTTTCACTACCGAAGATTTCGTAAAAATTGAAGAAAAGATGAAAGAAATCATCGCAAGAGATGAAAAAATAGAAAGAGAAGTTGTATCAAGAGCAGATGCTATAACGCTATTTAACTCTCGTGGTGAAAATTATAAGGTAGAAATTATAGAAGATTTGCCTGAAGACGCAGAGATTTCTTTATATCGTCAAGGCGATTATGTAGACTTATGTCGCGGACCTCACGTTCCTTCAACATCAAAAATCGGCACAGCCTTCAAAATAATGAAGGTATCCGGTGCATACTGGAGAGGTGACTCTAATAACGAAATGTTGCAACGTCTTTATGCAACAGCTTGGGCAGATAAAAAAGATTTACAAGAATATCTGACCAAAATAGAAGAAGCAGCTAAACGTGACCACCGAAAACTTGGTCGTGAGATGGATTTATTCCATTTTGAACCGGAATATGCTCCCGGAGCTGTATTCTGGCACGATAAAGGTTATAAAATATATAGAAAGCTCATAGAATATATGAGAAATCGCCAATATCATAACGGCTATGAAGAAGTTTCAACACCACGCATAATGGACAGATGTTTATGGGAAACTTCCGGTCACTGGGAAAAATACGGAGCTCACAACTATTCAGGACAAACAGAAGACGGTAAAATGTTCTGTATCAAACCAATGAACTGCCCTGGTGGATTACTTGTATACAAACAAGGACAAAAGAGCTACAGAGATTTACCATTACGAATGGCTGAATTTGGAAAAGTAAACCGTTATGAAGCTTCTGGAGCTTTAATGGGACTGATGAGAGTTAGAGAATTTACTCAAGATGATGCTCATATTTTCTGCACACCCGAACAAATGGAAGAAGAATGTATATCAACTATGAAGCTTATTTTTGATATATATAAAGACTTTGGGTTCGAAAATATCAAGATTTATTTATCTACTCGTCCTGAAAAGCGTATAGGTTCAGACGAAATTTGGGATATTTCCGAAAAATCATTGGCAAAAGCCTTAGATTCACACGGTTATCAATACGAGATAAACGAAGGAGAGGGCGCTTTTTACGGTCCCAAATTGGAATTTATTTTAAAAGATGCAATCGGTCGTGAATGGCAATGCGGAACAATTCAAGTAGATATGAACTTGCCGGAACGTTTTGACATTTCATATATCGGTGAAGATGGTCAAAAACATCAACCGGTTATGTTACACCGTGCATTGTTTGGTTCTATTGAGCGCTTCTTGGGAATACTTATAGAACATCACGCAGGTCGTTTGCCTTTGTGGTTATCACCTGAACAAGTAGTTGTAGCACCTGTCACATCAGCATTTAATGATTATGCTACAAAAGTAGTTGAAGAATTGCGTCGTAACGGTTTGTCAGCTAAAACTGATTTAAGAAACGAAAAGATAAACTACAAAGTCCGCGAACATTCTTTAACCAAAACACCTGTAATAATGGTTGTTGGCGCTAAAGAAGAAGAAAACAATACTGTAACAATTCGTAGACTCGGTTCTGAAAAACAAACAGTAAAACCATTAAACGAAGCAATCCAAGAACTTGTTAATGAAGCTCAAATGCCTCATCTTTTTGAGTAACCAACAATAAGTTTAAATAAAAAAAGGCAAAGTTAATCTTTGCCTTTTTTTTGTTGTGATAAAAAACAATAAACAAATTATACACAAAGACCAAAAAAAACTTCACTTTAAACAAAACACAAATTAGAGTCATAAATAATAAAAAGGAGGCAATATGATGTTAAATAAATCAGTTTTATTCTATGTAGCAATAACATTACTAATTCCGAATTTTATATATGCGGACACTCTTAATACAAAGCAACTCACTCCGACAAAAAATATAAATACCAAAACAGCAAATAAAAAAGCCGAAACAAAAAAAGAAATATATTTATTGAAGAATACTCATTGTCGCTATAACAAAAAAGACCGCAAAACCTATTGTCTGGATAAAGAAAACAAACGCATCACCGGTGAAATACGTCGCTATCAAGATGGAAAGATAATCCGTTCAATCCCCGTAACAAATAGTTTAGTGCATGGAAAAGTAATATCAAAAGATATAGACGGGAACCTAATTTATACAAAAGAATA